>NZ_JAFYUW010000120.1:0-24453 GCF_017549435.1 Brochothrix sp. | reverse complement strand
TAGGATTATTGATGAAGGTGTTGGTCAGTCAGTGGTTGTAACTGATAATAGCCTTAATCAAGTCGGCGCAATATTTTCAACCGATGATTATAGAATTAAATTAACAGAAGACTACCATGCGCGTTTTGCTTTGTACTTCGGCAGCTCTGATCCTTCGAATGCCGGAGACGGAATGGCATTCGTTATACATAGTGATCCGAAATATGCCAAACAGGTTTTAACGGAAGCTAAAGGTCAGCGTTTAGGTGTGTACGGGAAAGATACCGTGTCGAATAAAGGAGCGAATGCAATAGCAAAGTCATTTGCAATTGAATTTGATGCATTTGCAAACCAAGATTATAAAACTGCTGATGGAGCAAACTTTGATTATCCTTTTGATTTGTCGAAGGAAAAAAACCATATTGCCTATAACTATCCTTCTAAAGCAGAAACATATATCGAAAATAGTGAAGGTGGTTTTTTAGGTATAGGAGCAACTAAATCAGTTAGATTAAGCCATAATAACTTGCAAACAAAGAAATTTGTTGATAATAAGTGGCATTATTTAGATATTAGCTATGAAGTATCGTTAAATCAATTAACCTACCAATTTGATAATCTACCGCCTGTTAAAGCCCGAACTGCTAACGCAGATTTCGGAGGAGCTAATGATTTATATTGGGGTTTTACAGGTGCTACGAGTCAAAGAAGTTTGAATCAAAAAGTGCGTTTTGTAGAATTGCCAGGTTTGGTTAATGCGGAAATTTCGATGTCTGCTGAGGTAGCTACAGGTGATGGTTTGGCTTGGAGTAAGTTACCTAATGGTACAGTTGTTGAACCTAATCAACGAGTGAAGCATACAGCGTCATTACACTATAATGATGGTAAACAAGGCTGGGTAAGACCGCAAGTACAAATACCTTTAGATGTAAATGAAGAATTGGTGCCAAATACTACACAATATAGTAGTGCTGATAATCGGAATTTTAAGATTTCAGATGATGATTGGATAGTAGGTGCTGACGGGCAATTAACACTCAAAACTACAGTTCCAGATTTGAATGGGGTAAAGTATTTCACAGATGTTACCTATGAAACACGTCCAAAAAATGTAAAAACAGAGACCACTGTTACAAATACATATGATGTTATAGGTAAGAATTTAATTAAAAATTTAGAGACAAAACCAACATATAAAATCGCAGCAAATAAAAAACCTGTTATACGTTGGCCTGATGCCTACAAGTCATTTGAGATTGGTCGTTCAGAAGTAATTGAAACTTATGCCAATGTCAGTGATGTTGACAGTGACTCTATTGATGTTTTCTATAGATTAAATAGTGCTCCTTATAAAAAATTTGGAACTGTAAAAGGTAAACAAAAAGAAGCAGTTAAAGTTCCCTTTGAAATTAAAGGAACTGATTTAGTCGAAGGTAAAAATACCATACAAGTAGTAGCGACAGATTCATTAAATGCTGATTCAGATATTGATGTCGGAACTATTGCTAGTAATGTTTTCTTAGTTGGAAAACTAGAAATGATGTCGATTCCGAACTTCAGTTTCGGGGATTATACAATAGATCAATTACCTCAAACTGCAAAAATAACGGTGGATAAGCCATTGATAGTTTCAGATTTTCGTGAAAAAAATCAAACGTGGAAATTATATGCACAAATGAAAACGCCTTTTAAAAACGAGGATGACCACATTGGATTTGTAGAAGGATTTACGTACACTTCACCAATTAGCGGTGCAACAGTAAGTGATATATCTAATAATACTTTGATTATAGAAGGTAAATCAGGCGGTAAAGAAGAAACGCTAACGGTAGATCAACTACAAGACAGTTTTAAATTAACTATTCCGGATGGAATCCGTAGTGGAAATTATACTGGGATAATAACGTGGACATTTTCAGAGACACCCTAAATACCTGTAAGAGTAATAACAAAGGAGGTGCGTTTGATGGATACGATGATGAAAAAAGTGTTAGGTGTTTTGTTAGTGGCAGTAATGTTAATTCCGATGTTGATGAATGTTGCTTATGTTAAAGCTGCAGAAAGCAAAAGTAGTATTTCTATTCGCTTTACGAATGAAGGTAAAGATAACGAAACTGATAAGGGAACTAGCAATGGTACTGGATCTGATAACGGTAAAGGAACTGGTAATGTTAACAAGTCTGATAACGGTAAAGGAACTGGTAATGGTGACAAGTCTGATATCGGAGGTAAGTTACCAGTGACAGGTGAACAAACACAGGGTTTTATCTTATTGATGGGGCTTGTATGCGTGATGGTATTTGCCGTTAGAATAAGGCAAATCAGAGTGGTTACAAATAAAAAGGAGGAAATTTAAATGAAATTAGTAAAACCTTTGGCTACATTAGGAATGGCTTCAGCCATTCTCTTATCAGCGAGTAATATTGCTTTTGCAGATACAACAAGTACGGCATCCTTTACATTAAAAGCATCTGAGGGTGGTGAATCGGGTGCGGCCACAATCGATGAAATTTCTGCAATTGAATTTGGCGAAAAAACACTTTCAGACAAAGAAGAAACATACACTGCAATCAATCCACTTCTCATGAAAGTGAGTGATACGCGTGGAACAGGTGAAGGTTGGGCTTTAAACGCTAAAATAACAAAATTTGTTAAAGAAAATGATACAAGCGTCGAGTTACGTGGTTCAGTGTTGACAATTGCTCAAGGGGAAGTGACGTCACCGAGTGGTTCAGCTTCAGAAAAACCCACAGCGGCTAAAAATGTTGTCCTTAACGACGAAGAACACACTTTATTTGCTGGACGAAGAGATCAAGGTTTGGGTACATGGTTAAATACCGTCAGTGCCGCAGGTGTTACTTTGAAAGTACCTAACGGTAATAAAGCTGGTAAATACACTGCCACAATTAGTTATGTATTGGCCGCAGCACCACAAAGTTAATTAGGCAACACAGATAGACCACATAGATACTACTTAAAACAACTAGGAGGAATAGTAACATGAAATTAACTAAAACTTTGGCAGTAACAGGTTTGGCAACGGCATTAATGATTACAGGAAGCGGAATCGTATCTGCTGACGAAACAGCACCAAAAGCAGAAACAGGTTCAGCAAGCGTTATCTTATCAGGTAGCAACGGCGAAACACCACCAGAAATTATCGATCCAACTTTACCAGTTGATCCAGAAAACCCAGGCGTAGACCCAGGTGAAACAGGACAAACAGGTCCGTTGACAATTGACTATGTGCCACACTTTGATTTTGGTTCAGTTGAAATTGGTGAAAAACCAACAGTAACAGCTGCAACAAACGCAAAAGCATCTGTTCAAATCAGTGACCGTCGTGCATCAGGTGAAGGTTGGTCATTAACAGCATCATTAAGTGAATTTACAGATGCTGAAGATAAGACTCAAGAACTTAAAGGTGTGTCAATCACACTTCCAGCAGGAAAAGCGACAACAACAGAAGGTAACGTATCACCAGAAGCTGTGACATTAGCGGCAGATTTAAAAGCAAATGGTGAAAGTGCAACAATCTTCA
The DNA here is from genome assembly GCF_017549435.1 of Brochothrix sp. Classification (NCBI taxonomy): domain Bacteria; kingdom Bacillati; phylum Bacillota; class Bacilli; order Caryophanales; family Listeriaceae; genus Brochothrix; species Brochothrix sp. The sequence goes on along the minus strand of NZ_JAFYUW010000120.1, from coordinate 20,933 downwards.
AAGCTGATGAAAACGCTGGTTTAGGTTCATGGGCAAACGTTATCACACCAGGTGATGTTAAATTATCTGTTGGATCAGGTAACCTTGCAGGCGATTACTCAGCAACAATGACTTACACTTTGGCAAACGCACCAAAATAAGTGTAGATTGGAGTGGATGTAATGGAACGTTTTAATAAAAGAATTGCGAGTAGTTTGGTCGTTCTGATTGGCCTTCCGCTAATGACGATACCTAGTGTTAGTGCAAATGAAACCACTGTTTCAGCACCATCAGAAATGATTATTCGTTTTCTTCCGGGATCAACTGGTCCAACGGCACCAATTAACCCAATCAATCCAGGTGAAAAACCTAAGCCTGATCCAATCGACCCTACTAATCCTGGGACAGGTCAATCAGGAACACTAACAATTGATTTTCTGTCGAATTTCAAATTTGGTGAACAAGCATTGGGTAAAAAAGAATATTATGCGGTTAATGAAAACCCCTACATGCAAGTAACTGACAAACGTGGTCTTTCTAACGGTTGGGTGTTAACGGCAGCCGTTTCGCCCTTTGAATCAGCAGATGGTCGTTCTCAATTAACTGGAGCAGAATTAACGCTTGGTAAGGGGAATGTAAAGTCTTTGGCTGGTAATATCTCATCAGCGCCAATTGCACAAGCGGTTACTTTTAAAAATAACGATAGTTTCACAGTGATGAAAGCTGGCAACGGTGGTAGTCGTGGAACATGGGTAAACGTATTGAGTGGCAAAGCGGGAAGTAATGAAAAAATAAAATTAACTGTACCCGCAGGAGCAAAAGCTAATGTAGACTATTCAGCAGTAATGAAATGGCAATTAGCAGATGCACCAGCAGGTCTATAAAAGAGTGGGAAGCAGGGTTACGTTATGTGACCTCTGCTTCTTCTCCCTTTTTTTAATTATGAAAGTTCGCAAATAGTGGTGATTCACTATTCTTAAAATAGAAGGAGGTACAAAGATGAAAAAAATGATTTATGCAATAATGGTGTTAACGATTTTACTGGGATTTAACCTGAAAGCTGAAGCTGCCTCAATGGATTACGGTGTTAAAAGTATTTTACCTGAAAACCAATTAAATAAAAATGTGACATACTACGATTTGAAAATGAAGCCGGGTGAAACACAACAAGTTGAGTTATTATTTGAAAACAATGCAACTGAAACGGTAACATTGAATACGAAAATACATACTGCGAGTACTAATGCAAATGGCGTTATTGACTATAGTCGTAACCTTAAAAAACAAGATGAAAGTATGAAATACCAAATTGCAGATTATGTAAAAGGCCCTAAAACAGTGACATTAAAAGCAAAAGAAACGCGTAAAGTAGCCTATACAATTACAATGCCTAAACACTCTTTTGATGGCATTTTACTTGGTGGTTTTCATGTGTCTAAAGAGAAAAGTAAAGCAGAAGAAAAAAAAGAACAAGGCCAACAAATTAAAAATGAATTCGCCTATGTTATTGGGTTGAAATTGACAGAAACAAACAAAAAAATTAAGCCGGAATTGAAATTGATTGATGTTAAGCCAGCTTTAGAAAACTACCATACAGTTGTGAAGGCGTTTATTCAAAATCCAACAGCTTCGATTATTTCGGATTTAAAAATTGAAGCTCAAGTAACAAAAAAAGATTCTAAAACGGTATTGCATGAGATTAAGAAAGAAAATTATGCGATGGCACCTAACACTAATTTCGGTTTTGCCATACCTTGGGATAACCAAGAATTAAAACCGGGGAAATACACAGTGAGTGTTAAAGCCGAAGATAAAACCAAAGAAAAATGGGAATTTACACGTGATTTTGAAATTAAAAAGGAAGCAGAATCATTGAATAAAGAAGCTGTAGATATTGAAAAACCATTCCCGTGGGGATGGACAATTGCAGGAGGCATAGTACTCCTAGCCATTATTGCAGGTGCTGTTTACTTTATCATTAAGAAGCGTCGTAAAAATTAATAATTAAAATAATAGCTAAAACACAAGCGCATGTTTTTAAATGTGAGTTTGTGTTTTTATTTTTGTTTAAGTGCAATTCATTTATCGATGTAAAAAAAACTGATAAGATGAAGTCATAATGATTTTTTAACTTTCTTACAGTGAATAACATGAGGTGATTCGATAATGACACAGGGTGCTATACATCATATTGAGATATATGTGGCAGATTTAGCTGAATCAGAAAAATTTTGGGGTTGGTTGCTAGAAAGTTTGGGTTATACGCCCTATCAAAAATGGGATAAAGGAATAAGTTGGCAATTAAAAGGTCAATATTTAGTGTTTGTGCAAGCAGAATCGCAATTTACAGAATCAGGCTATCACCGAAAACGTATGGGTTTAAATCATCTTGCCTTTAATGTAGAGTCGTCTGCCAACGTTGACGACTATAAAGTGAAGTTAGAAGAACGTGGGAGTCGTATACTCTATTTGGATAAACATCCGTACGCAGGAGGTTCAGAAAATTACGCGATTTATTTTGAAGATCCTAACGGTATAAAAGTTGAACTTGTCGCAACAAGAGCAAAGAATGAGAATGAAGGATGTGACTGATAATGACAACAAATTTATTTTTATTCGGTGGAGGTCCGCCTTTCACAAATAAACTTGCAGAACGTTTTCGTAAAATTGCAAAAAAACACACAGGTAAAGTGGTTGTTTTATATATAGAAAAAAACTTACAAAAAGATAAAACATACACAAAAAAATACATTAATACCTTAAGGAAAAAGGGGTATAATGATTTTTGTTTGTTACCTTTAGGGACAACAAAAGTAGCAGAAGTAGTAGCAGAAGTAGAAAACAGTGCAGGTATTATAATCGGTGCAGGTAACACACTTGTTTACGCTAAGCACATTGTTGATACAGCAATTGGTAAGGCTATAAAAGATGCGTATGAACGAGGGGTGCCAGTTGCTGGATTTTCAGCAGGTGCTTTAATTAGCCCAAGTGAATGTGTAATATCACCAAGGGATAATAAAGAACGACTTTTTAAACAACGAAAAGGGCTAGGACTTCTCAACAATACGGTGTTAGTTGCACACTATCAACAATGGGAAGAAAGCAAGCATCTGCGAGAAACAGCAACGGCTTTTCCAACGTTTCAAAATTATGGAATAAATGAGCACACCGGTATTTATTTTAGAGATGGGACGTTTTTTGAAATGGAAGGTGACGGGGTTTTTACTATTATTGACCAACAGTTGCACGCCGTTATAAATAAAGAACCTGTATCCAAATTGAAGCTATGGCAAAAAATAAGGAATTTTTTCTTAAAGGTTAGATAAGCTAACAATATTTGATGTACTCTCTGCTAAATAAAGGTATAATAAGAATACAATAGGATGTTTTATGTAGTAATGCGAACAGAAGTATCGTGCTGATAGATTAGAGAGACAATATAAATTAATTTACACTAATTGTTTAAATTTTCTGTTATTTATAAAAGTAGTTTGATATACTAAGTAAATACTTCTAAGCATCACATACAGACATTGATAAAATACACAAAGGTGGGGTTCAAATGAGTGCAAAAGATATTGATTTTAACAATTTAGGTTTTAGTTATATAAAGACAGATTTACGTTATATTTCTTACTGGAAAGATGGTAAATGGGATGATGGGCAATTAACGGAAGATAATGTATTGCATATCTCTGAAGGCTCGCCATCGTTACATTATGGTCAACAAAGTTTTGAGGGCTTGAAAGCATATCGTTGTAAGGATGGTTCAATTAACTTGTTCCGACCTGATAAAAATGCGGAACGTATGCAAGCAAGTTGCGATCGTTTACTGATGCCTGAGGTTCCAACAGATGTGTTTGTAGAAGCGTGTAAACAGGTAGTGAAGGCGAATGAAGCATACCTTCCACCATACGGCACAGGCGGTTCGTTGTATTTACGTCCATTTATCATTGGTACTGGTGATAACATAGGTGTTAATGCCGCACGTGAGTATATCTTTTCAATTTTCTGTATGCCTGTTGGCCCTTACTTTAAAGGTGGCATGACGCCACATAATTTTGTGGTATCTAGCTATGACCGTGCAGCACCTAACGGTACCGGTGCGGCTAAAGTAGGCGGTAACTATGCAGCGAGCTTATTAGCGGGTAAAGAAGCACGCGAACGTAAATTCAGTGATGCGATTTATTTAGATCCAGCAACACATACTTTAATTGAAGAGGTTGGCGCAGCTAATTTCTTTGGTATTACAGAAGATGATGAATTTGTAACGCCTTTATCACCGTCAATTTTACCAAGTATCACTAAATATTCATTGTTATATTTAGCAGAGCACCGCTTAGGTTTAAAAGCAACTGAAGGTTTAGTACCGATTGATGGACTGGAGCAATTTAAAGAAGCCGGAGCTTGTGGGACTGCTGCAGTTATAACACCTATCGGTGGTATTCAAAATGGTGATGACTTCCATGTGTTTTATTCAGAAACAGAAGTAGGTCCAATCACTACAAAACTTTATGATGAATTAGTGGGTATTCAATATGGTGATGTTGTGGCACCGGACGGTTGGATTTTTAAAGTTTAATCACCGATTTATCAGGTTGTTAGAAAAATAAGAAACTCTGTAAAAAAGCATTTTGACGTTTTGTTAAAATGCTTTTTTTTTGCTGAAAAATAATGCGTTTCAATTGTTTGAATTATGAGTATTTTGACGTCATTATAGAAATTATTTGAGGTGAAATAGACAAAATAGGGTCATAATATCAAATCGCGAACATTTGCTGGAAATTACTTTCTATTTGATAATAATTTCCGTGAATAACGGCATATCTATGCTATAATAAGAGATAAATTCAGTTAATTAATAGATAATATAGGGGGACTTTTTTGTGAAACAGTTAGAAACAATGATTCTTGAAAATGGTAAGGTACTAGGCGAGGATATCTTGAAAGTTGATGCTTTTTTAAATCATCAAATCGATCCAGTTCTTATGAAAGGTATTGGTGAGGTGTTTGCAGAAGCGTTTAAAGATAGTGGTATAACTCGTATCTTAACATTAGAATCATCAGGAATAGCACCTGCAGTTATGGCTGGTTTAGAATTGGGTGTGCCCGTTGTATTTGGACGTAAAAGTAAATCATTAACGTTAACAGATGGTCTTTATACTGCAGAAGTACGTTCGTATACTAAGAAAACGGTCAATGAAATTGCTGTTTCAAAAAGTTTTTTAAATAAAGATGACGTCATTTTAGTGATTGATGATTTCTTGGCAAATGGTCAAGCAGCACTAGGTTTAAAATCACTCGTTGATCAAGCGGGTGCAACATTAGCGGGCATGGGAATTGTTATTGAAAAAACATTCCAACCTGGTCGTGGTATACTGGAAGATCAAGGCGTGAGAATGGTATCACTCGCTCGTATTGAAAAATTCGAAGCAGGTAAAGTTGTTTTTGCACCGGCAGACATTTAATAAATAGCAGTACAATAGCCAGGCTGATGTGGAAATCACACATTAGTCTGGCTATCATTAATAATGTGATAAAGGAGAGAATAGAGTGGAAAAAAAGAAAGTTTTATTGGTTGATGGAATGGCGTTATTGTTTCGTTCATTTTATGCAACAGCCGTTTCCAATCAATTTATGTATAATGAAGCAGGTGTCCCTACAAATGGCGTACAAGGGTTTGTAAAGCACTTGTTAACAGCGATAGAAGAACATCAATCGGACCACGTAGGTGTTTGCTGGGATTTAGGAGGAGGGACGTTTAGGAATGAAATGTGGAGCGAGTACAAAGCTCATCGTTCTGCGCCTCCTGCAGAATTAATTCCACAGTTTGATTACGCTAAAGAAATCGCAGATGCGCTTGGGTTCATTAATATTAGTTGTCAGGGGTATGAAGCTGATGATTGTTTGGGTACATTGGCAGATCATTATCGCTCTCAAAATGCGCACACAACGATTGTCACCGGTGATAAAGATATTTTACAGTTAGTGGATGAGGATACTAATGTTTGGATTTTACAAAAAGGTTATGGTAATTATAAAAAGTATGATCCGATTACATTTGTAGAAGAGTGGGAAATTCAACCAAAACAATTAATTGATTTAAAAGCATTTATGGGTGATACAGCGGATGGTTATCCTGGTGTTAAAGGTATTGGTGAAAAAACTGCCACTGCTCTGATCAAAAAATACGGTAATGTACAAACAGTTATTGATAACGTATCTGAGCTGTCAAAAGGTCAAATGACAAAAATACAAAATGATTTAGAGATGTTGGATATGTCTTTGAGACTTGCGGAAATAAATTGCAGTGTGCCTATAACAGTTGAAATAGATACACTGTTTTATAAAGGTTTTACAGCTGATAGCCTTGATATTTGTGGTTATTATGGCTTGAAAGTTGTACGCCGTGAAATTGAAAAATTATTAGGTTAATATTAATTTTGAAAGATTGAAGGAGTAGTATGAGAAAATTAGCAGGAAATGTAGTTGTCGCAATAATTATCGCCTTGTTTCTTTTAGTATTACTAGCAATTATCACAGGGACTTTTATAGGTGTTTTGAGTTTTGTTGGGATTACTTATAGCAGTATGGGTTCGCTTTTTTTGTTTTTTGGTGTGATTATTTTAGTTGATAGTGCCATCTACTTGCCTGCTAGACTCATTCGACGTCATCTATCTACACAGTTTTTATTTGCTGTATATATTCTGGAAAATCTCATCGCTTTGTTTTTTGCGGATTTATGGATGAGTAGTGTGTCGCTAACAATTGGAGCCCTCTTAGGTGCTAGTGTGATTTTTGGATTACTGGAGTACGCTTTGTCTGATAATGAGCGCTGACTAGTGTGTGTTACTTTTTGAACACCACAAATGATAGTTAAATAGAATACTACGACGAACCATTGATTTATTTTAATGACTCGTCGTTTTTTTATAGCTTAATGTGATTTTGTAAAAAGAGTCCCCTGTAGTTAGGTTCTGCAATTTAAAGGAATTGACTTTTTCACATGAAATGCTTTTTCATTTTGTGTTTTACGTATCGTTTAATGCTTTATAAAAATAATATGAAAGGGTTTACATCGAACCGTTGGACCTATATAATTTATACGAGTACGCAATGCGAGATAAGTATTGTTTTCGAGGGGGAGAAAAGCATGTCAGTATTATGTTTTGATATTGGGGGGTCAGCCGTAAAATACGGTTTGTTTCACAATGAAAATTTGATTGAACAAGCGAAGTTTACCACACCCGTAAACTGGGAATTAATGGTAGCAGAGATGCAAGCAGTAAAGAAGAAGTTCGAAGAAACACACATTCTAAGTGGTGTAGCTATCAGTAGCCCAGGGGCAGTTAATCAAGTAACAGGTATGATTGACGGTGCAAGTGCCGTGCCATATATCCATCATTTTGAAATAAATAAAGCATTAGAAAACGCTTTAGGCTTACCGGTGACAATTGAAAACGATGCGAATTGTTCTGGATTAGCTGAAGTTGCTTTTGGGGTAGCTAAAAATGAAGATTCTGCGCTTTTTATTGTTTTAGGTACGGGTGTAGGTGGGTGCTTGATTATTGACAATAAAGTACATCATGGCCATCAATTACATGGTGGTGAATTCGGTTATATGTTGTTGGATGGCGAACGTTCATTTAGCGAGCTAGGCTCAGCTGTAAATATGGCGAGACGTTATAATGAAGTGATGTTGACTGATTTATCAGGTGAAGAGGTATTTGCGGCTGCGGTAGCTGGCGATGAAGTCGCACTAAAAGAAGTTGAAACATTTTATCATTATTTAGCATTAGGGATATATAATTTACAGCATGCGTTTGATCCAGCATGTATCGTTATCGGTGGTGGGGTATCAGCTAAAGCTGATTTAGTAGCTGAAGTCAACCATCGTATTCAAGCGATTAAAGCAACAGTAGAAATTGCAACTTTAACGCCAGATGTGCGTGTTTGTCAGTATCATAACGATGCTAATTTATTAGGAGCAGTGGTTAACTTTAAACAATTACAAAAATAGGTACTATAAAAAGGATCACTTTCTTCTGGTAATAGAAGTCAGTGATCCTTTATTGTATCTTATTCTTAATTTTGAGAGAGATTAATCAATACTTTTTACGATAGCTGCTCTGGCTAATTGATCAGCTTTTTTATTTTTATCGCGTGGAATCCAATTACAAAAAACAAGCTCATAAGTATCAAGCAACGTTAATATAGTTTGAAGATATGCTGCATAGGGTTCTTTTTTAGCATAACGCTTCTCAATGGCAGAGATAACAGCTTGCGAATCGGAAAATAATCTGATAACGCTCGATTCGATTTCCTTACATTGTTCAAGCCCCCATATAGCAGCTAGAAATTCTGCTTCATGATTGGTATAACTACCAATTGTTTTGTTAAGTTGTTGTTGTTGGTTGTTGTGCAAAATGACAACACCAATGCCGCTATTGCCAGGATTACCAGCGCTAGCTCCATCGACATATAAAGAAATCATCGCTTAGTCTCCTTCAACCTAAAAAAGACATCAAAAAAAATGCCTTTAAGTTTTTTTACCTTTGGTTAATTGTGTATATTAATTTTGTGTTTTAACTACATTAGCCGCTTGAGGACCACGCGTACCTTCAATAATATCAAATGTAACAGCTTGACCTTCATCTAGCGTTTTAAAGCCTTCGCCTTGTATTGCTGTAAAGTGAACAAAAATATCTGAGCCACCCTCAGTCTCTAAAAAACCGTAACCTTGTTCATTATTAAACCATTTAACTTTTCCAGTATGCATTATAAAATCCTCCTTGCTTTAAGTAGTAGATTTTCAATGTTGAATAGTCGCTTTATACTACGAATAATAGCTTAATTGTTATCTTTAGTCAACTTATACCTACTGAAAAAAACGAAAGCGAAATAAAGGGGAAACAGCTGTTTTAATTATCAGATAAATCACTTGTGCAAAAGTTTGTCTTTGCGAAAGTTTTTTGATTGGTGTACAATAATGTTAGAGAGTATAACAATGTACTGGAGGGATTTAAATGACTACGCCAAGTATGGAAGATTATATAGAACAAATTTATCTATTGATAGAACAAAAAGGCTATGCACGGGTTTCAGATATTGCAGATAGTTTAAATGTACACCCGTCCTCTGTAACCAAAATGGTACAAAAGTTAGATAAGGACGAATACCTTATCTATGAAAAATACCGTGGCTTGATTCTCACGCCTCACGGTAAAAAAATGGGTAAACGCTTGGTTGAACGCCATGAGTTATTGGAAAAATTTTTATTGCAGATTGGTGTAGATGAAGAACAAGCTTATAAGGATGTTGAAGGAATTGAGCATCACTTGAGTTGGGATACCATTGATTCAATTGGGAACTTAGTGGATTATTTAGAAAATAACCCAGAAGCAAAAACAGCAATTATAAATAAAAATAAAAAATAAGATTACTGTATCAATAGGGGGAGTTAGGCGATATTTTATGTCTGACTTTTTTTGTGTAAAAAAACAACTAGCTAAGGCTAGTTGTTTTTAAACTTATAAAGTGATGTGTTTTTCCATGAAAGGAATAATTGTATCTGGTTTAGAATCACTAAGCACTTCGCCAGATGCAACATCGATAAAAGTCGGAACAGTTAAGAATTCGTATTTGCTACGTAATTCAGCAAAACGCTCTTCGTCGTCTTCACGGTTGATAAATTCAATATGATCATTATAGTCACCTTCGAGTGCACCGTTAAGAACAACTTTCGCACGATCACAGTAAGGACAAACAGTTTGAGTTAACATTAAAACTTCTTTAGACATAGTTAAAACCCCTTTCAAATTTCTATCTTAATTATAGCATCTATCAGAGAAAGTTGAAAAAATTCTGCTTTAGCAAAGGGAGGTTATTAAAAAAATTTACTAAGGGCAATTTTTTTGCTAACTTCTTTTTAGTAAGGAAAACTATATTTAAACTAATGACATGTAAGCGCTTCTATATGCTTTAAGTATCGTCTGAGTCATGATAAAATGGTAAGGTAGTGAATTGTCAGAAAAAGAAGAATAAAAAACGCTCACTGCAACTAGGTAGGTAAATAGTGTTAAGGCTAATTGTTCTCATGCTGACCAGCATGTGGCGATTATTAATCCGCATATTGTAGGCTGTTCAAGCCAATAAAAAGTGTGATGTTAACACAACAACTGTTACTTGAACTAAGGCATGAAGGCACCACCTGTAAGCACATAGTAAAATACACTGAAAATGGGGGAATTATAATGGTAGCATCTGATATTCAAATCGCGCAAGAAGCTCATTTAGATTCAATTTTAGCTGTGGCAAAAAAGGTCGGTTTAGAGGAAAATGATTTAGAGCTTTATGGTAAGCATAAGGCTAAGTTAACATACGATGCGTTAACACGTATTGAAAATCAAAATGAAGCAGGGCGTTTGATACTTGTAACAGCAATTAATCCAACAGCTGCTGGTGAAGGAAAATCAACTGTTACTGTCGGTTTAGGTGACGCTTTAACAAAAAGTGGTCGCAAAACGATGATTGCTTTACGTGAACCGTCTTTAGGTCCAGTGTTTGGCCTTAAAGGTGGTGCGACAGGTGGAGGTTATGCTCAAGTTATTCCAATGGAAGATATCAATCTACACTTCACGGGCGATTTCCATGCGATTACATCAGCGAATAACTTACTATCGGCAATGTTAGATAACCATATGCAACAAGGTAATCTGAAGCAAATTGATGGACGTCGTATCGTTTGGAAACGTGTAGTTGATCTCAATGACCGTGCTTTACGTCAAGTTGTTATCGGCTTAGGTGGCCCATTCCAAGGAGTTCCTCGTCAAGATGGATTTGATATCACAGTTGCTTCCGAAATAATGGCAATCATCTGTCTTGCGCGTGATATTGATGATCTGAAAACACGAATCGGCAATATTGTAGTAGGGTATGATTATGCAAGACAACCGATTACCGCACATGATATTGGTGCAGAGGGCGCTTTAACAGTTCTACTAAAAGATGCATTAAAACCGAATTTAGTTCAAACATTGGAGCATACACCAGCATTAGTACATGGTGGCCCATTTGCTAATATTGCACATGGTTGTAACAGTATTATGGCTACAAAATCAGCGTTGCACTTAGCGGATTATACAGTCACTGAAGCAGGCTTTGGTGCCGATTTAGGAGCAGAGAAATTTTTAGATATTAAAGTGCCACAATTAGGAAAAGTACCCGATGCCATTGTTATTGTTGCAACGATTCGTGCTTTGAAATTACATGGTGGCGCAAATAAAAACAACTTAAAAGAAGAAGATGTGTTAGCATTAGAGAAAGGCTTTGCAAATCTTGCGAAACATATTGAAACAATTGAGCAATATGGCTTGCCGTTTGTTGTAGCAATCAACCGTTTTGTTGGCGATAGTGATGCCGAATTACAAGCATTAGAAGCTTGGTGTACAGCAAACAGTGTAAGTTATTCATTAACAGAAGTTTGGGAAAAAGGCGGTAATGGTGGTCTTGACCTAGCGGATAAAGTAGTGAATGCAATTGATGAACATACGGGCACTTATCAACCAATTTATGATCAAGAACAATCAATTGAAGAAAAAGTGACGGCAATTGTTCGTAAAATATATGGTGGCAAAAGCGTTGAGTTTACTTCTAAAGCACGAAAACAATTAAATGAATTCAAACAACATGGATGGGATAAATACCCTGTATGTATGGCTAAAACGCAATATTCATTATCGGATGATGCAACGCTTGTGGGAAGACCTGAAGGGTTCGTTATCACAATTCGTGAATTTGTACCGAAGATGGGCGCTGGTTTTATTGTTGCTTTAACAGGTGACGTAATGACGATGCCTGGTTTGCCAAAACATCCAGCAGCATTAGATATGGACGTTGATAATACAGGGCGTATTAGTGGTCTCTTTTAGGTTGAATGATAAAAAAAAGGATGTTGAATGTGAAACAAATTACAGTTGAAAATATATCACAAACGTATGGTGAACGAGCACTATTTAAAGATCTCTCTTTTGTAATGAACGAGGGTGAAATCAGTGGATTACTAGGGATTAATGGAACTGGTAAGTCAACATTGATGAAGATGATTGCAGGGATGGATACGCCAGATTCTGGTAAAATTATTCACCCGCGTGATTATCGTATTCATTACTTACAACAACAACCTGTCATGGACGATTCGTTGACGATTATTCAGCAAATGTTTGTGGGAAACAGTCCCGAATTACGAGCATTGCAAAATTATCAAACGGCAATGGATGGGCTAACTGTTTATCCAATGGAAGAAAAATGGCAATTAGCATTTGAACGTGCCAGTGAAGAAGTTGAATCAACGAATGCGTGGGATACGCAGACACGAGCAGAGATGATTTTGAATAAATTAGGAATTGAAGATATTCATCAGTCGATTAGTGAGCTCTCTGGTGGACAATTGAAACGTGTGGGACTCGCGCAAGTACTGTTGCAACCAGCTGATCTTTTGTTGTTAGATGAACCGACTAACCATCTAGATTATCCATCAATTCAATGGTTGGCAGATACACTGAAAAATTATCGTGGTGCTGTATTAATGATTACCCATGACCGTTATTTCTTAGATCAAACGACTAACCATATTTTTGAATTAGATAAAGGACAACTGTATCGTTATGAAGGAAACTATCAGATTTATCTTGAGAATAAGGCAATGCGTGAAGAACAAAAACGCAGTGAAATGAACAAGGCAAATAATCTGTATCGTAATGAACTAGCGTGGATGCGTAAAGGTGCGAAAGCACGTACAACCAAACAAAAAGCACGTATTGATCGTTTTAGTGATATTGAAAAAGTAGTGAAAGGTGCTGAAGAAGAGTCTGACTTGAGCATCAGCCTACAAACAAGCCGTCTTGGAAAAGATGTGTTTGAATTAACAGAGGTCGGGCAAACATTTGATGAAACTGAATTATTCCGTGATTTTACAACAATCGTGCAAAATGGCGATCGTATTGGGATTACTGGTTTTAACGGTAGTGGAAAAACAACGTTGCTTAATATGTTAGCAGGGCGTTTAACGCCTGAATCGGGAACGTTGAAAGTCGGTCAAACAGTGCGTGTTGCATACTACACACAGCATAATGAAGGTTTAGACGACAGCAAACGCATTATTAGCTTCCTCGAAGAAATTGCCCAATCTGTTGTTAACGCTGAAGGTGAGCAAGTCAGTGTGTCGCAATTGTTAGAAACATTCTTGTTCCCACCAAGTGAACATGGTAAGCTTATTAAAAGTTTATCAGGTGGTGAAAAGCGTCGTTTGTATCTCTTGAAATTACTAATGACAAAACCAAATGTTTTATTATTGGATGAGCCCACAAACGATTTAGATACAACAACGTTAACTGTTTTAGAAAACTACCTTGAAACGTTTTCCGGTACGGTTGTTGCTGTTTCCCATGATCGTTATTTCTTAAATAAAGTGGCTGATAAATTATGGGTGTTTAACCAAGATCATACAATTTCGCCCTATTTGGGAACGTATTCTGAATGGTTAGAAGAGTATGGCTCAGTTAAGCCAGAAAATAAACAAAAAATTATGGCTACTGCACAAAAAACAACAAAAATTAAACAAGAAGTTACACAAGAAAAAAAGAGTTTAACGTATAAAGAGCAATTAGAATGGGATGTTATCGAAGATAAAATGCTAGCGCTTGACGAAGAAGTTAGCGCTTTGCGTGAACAACTCGAAGCTGTAGGTGCTGATTATACAAAAGCACAACAACTCAGTGAACAAATTGATGCAAAAGAAGCTGAGTCTGAAAAAACAATGGAGCGTTGGGAATACCTTTCTCAATATGCAAAAGGATAGAAGGACGTGATAAAGTGAAACTGACTAAAGTTGAACGGACACCTAATCCCTTAGCAATGAAATTATCTGTTGACGAGTATTTGGAAGCAGGCACTGTAGGTGTAACTTATACACGCAACCAAAAGGGATTGCCACGTGATATCATGCGCCTATTTACGATACCGGGGTTGCATCAAATGTATCGTTACGCTGATTTTATTACAGTGGAAAAGACAGTAGATAGTGACTGGAAAGATATTCTACCGCAAATTAAAAAGATTTTAAACGGATAAGGGGAGACAAACACATGACAAACCAAGCAGATGCAGCGTATCTTGAAATGTGCCGCCATATACTAGCAAATGGTAATAAGCGTGGCGATCGTACGGGTACAGGAACCTATTCGGTGTTTGGTTATCAGATGCGCTTTAATTTACAAGAGGGTTTTCCGTTATTAACGACCAAACGTGTGGCATTTAAACAAATTAAGAGCGAGTTACTTTGGTTCTTAAAAGGCGATACAAATATTCGTTACCTCTTGCAAAATAATAATAATATTTGGAATGAATGGGCATTTGATAAATGGATCAAAAGCGCTGAATATAAGGGCCCGGATATGACTGATTTTGGACGCCGTGTTTTAACTGATGAAACCTTTAAAGAGAGTTATCTTTCTGAGATGGCACAGTTTAAAGAACGCGTGTTAACGGATGATGTTTTTAGTGAAAAATATGGTTCATTAGGAAATGTTTACGGTTCGCAATGGCGTCATTGGGAAACGAAACGAGGAGAAGCAATTGATCAAATTCAAGATGTGATTGATACAATAAAAACAGCACCAGAATCACGCCGTTTAATTGTATCTGCATGGAATCCTGAAGATGTACCTAGCATGGCTTTACCACCTTGTCACTCGTTATTTCAATTTTATGTTCATGATGGCAAGTTATCTTGTCAGTTGTACCAACGCAGCGCGGATACATTTTTAGGTGTGCCTTTTAACATTGCAAGTTATGCATTGTTAACACATTTAATTGCGAAAGAGTGTGGACTTGATGTGGGCGATTTTGTGCATACATTCGGTGATGCACATCTCTATCAAAATCATCTAGAACAAGTTAATACACAGCTTTCACGTGAAGCGCGTGAATTGCCGCGTTTAATTTTAAATGAAGCAGTTGAGTCTGTGTTTGATTTTGATATGGACGATATCCAGATTGAAGGCTATGATCCTCATCCTGGAATTAAAGCACCCATAGCGGTATAGGAGGTTACCAATGTTAAGATATATTTGGGCACAAGATAAAAATGGCGTAATTGGTTACAAGAATGATTTACCGTGGCAATTGCCGGCTGATTTACGTTATTTTAAGGAACAAACAGTTGGTAAAACAATCATCATGGGTCGTAAAACGTATGAAGCAGTGGGACGTCCATTACCGAACCGTGTTAATATTGTTTTGACAACAGACACTAATTTTAAGGCAGATGGTATTGTTGTCATGCATACAAAGGCAGAAGTGTTAGAGTATGCTAAACAAGCAGATCATCCGATTATGATTACGGGTGGTTCATCGATTTTTGAACTGTTTAAAGAGGACGTTGATGAATTATACGTAACTTTAATAGACGAGACATTCCCTGGTGATACGTATATCCCTTCATTTGATTGGGAAAATTATCAGTTAGTATCAGATGTGGAAGGTGCCGTAGACGAAAAAAATATTTATCGTCACCAATATCAAATTTATCGTAAAAAATAATAGGGAAAAGCTTTGTTTTAGGAGGATTATAACGTGAGTGTAACTGTATTTATTCTTTTACTCGTAGCCGTTCTTGCAATTTCAGGTGGGTCAACCTATGTGGCTTTTAAAATGATCAATGCCACAAAAGTACCACCTAAAGATCCTAATTGGGATAAAGATGAATGGAAGCAAGATGACTGGGATAAAGATGAATGGAAAAATGGTAAATAGATAAAAAAACAATACACTCATCAATAGGGGTGTATTGTTTTTTATCTAGCTATCACAATAACACCAATTTAAAAATGGAGGTTATATATGAAGACGTTTATGCTCGGAGACTTTATGTTTTTACTAGTGTCCTTATTGATACCCGTAACTATAATCATTTTAGTTATTTATTTAATCAAAGAAGTGAGTCGTCGCAATAAAAAGATGGCGTTGTTAGAAGAACGTATCAAAAAGTTAGAAAAATAAAGCGATTTTTAGATAAATAGTAGAACAAAATCACTGACTGAGCAAAATTGAGCTTATCAGTGGTTTTTTATTTGGTAAGTAGCAGTTAAGGTCTGTTTAGCAGATAATCATCGTTCGTTTAAACGTTTGTTTAATTATTAAGCGGTTGTTTTTAAAAATAGGCAAAAAAAAGAGTGGGAAGCCCACTCTCACATATAAGTACATTAACGGTACATATCAATAAATTTATCATATCCACGACCAACCTCGTCAACACTGTGAGCATCAGAACCAAAAACAAATGGAATTCCTTTTGCAAGTGCCATTCGCGTTAATTCTTTACCAGGATAAGTTTCACCACAATCAACTTTATAAAGACCAGCAGTATTGAAATCAAGACTATAATTTTGTGATGCAATTTGGTCAAGTAGACAAGAAAGTTGATGTTTTTGTTTCAGAGAATAGCCAATTTCAGCAGGTGTATAGTTTTTTTGGAATTTTTGGACAAGTGAAAGATGACCTAAACGAGTCGGTTTGAATTGCCCAATATCCCATGAAAGTGCCTCTTTTTGCATTTGGATATATTTATTTTGAACAGCGGTAAATGAGCCATAATGTTGAACCAAACCAGAATCAAAATCAGCAGCACTATAATCGATAAAGCGCCAGCCATCTTTCCCTGGCATAAAGTGCACAGATAAAATATTGTCAGATAGATAGGGACCGTATTCATTTAAAAAATTGCGAACATCATCTGTGTTTTCTGGTAAATAATCAAGTTCAAAACCGAAACGAATCGTAAGGTCAGATTGATATTTATACTGTAGTCGTTTTATTTTTTTGATATAATGCTCAACATCATTCATGTCCATCGCTGTCGTTGCTATTTCAGCAGCTGTGTTAGGCATCATCTCTTTAAAAGATGTTGGTAAAGGTGGATGTTCAGTGATGCTATAATGGGTGAATCCCATTTTAATCGCGCGTTCTATCATCAATTCAACATCTTCACCACTGCCATGCGGACAGAATTCAGTATGAGTATGCCCTTCGTATTTCATTCCCTTTGCCTCCTGTGTTTTTGGGTGTTTAAATAAAGGTGTGACCCAAATTATGACCCATTTTTCAAATTAAAAAATTCGTTTATCCTTGCTCTGTTCAAAGTTTCTAACTCTTTTGATATATGAGTATAGATGGAGAGAGTAGTTGATATGTCAGCGTGTCCTAAACGTAAACTTATATATTTTATATCTACGCCAGCTTCAATTAGTTGAACTGTGTGTGAGTGACGAAGAGCGTGCAAAGTTATTTTTGGAACATCGAGCTGATCGCAAGTGTTTTTCAGATAAACATTGATACTTTTATTTAATAAAGGGTGAGTTTCTTCTTGTGAAACTACCAAATTCAATTTGTTTGAAATCCCTTTTAACAAAAAAAGTTCTTTTTGCTTTGTTCTATAGGTTTTTAGATAATTCTTTAAAGCATCGTCAATGTATATTATGCGATTAGAACTTTCGTTTTTCGTAGTAGAGAAATCATGTGCAAAATGCGTATCCATGTTTTGTTTATAGTAATCAAAGAGTTATCAAAATCGATATCATCCCACGTCAAACCTATAATTTCAGCATACCTTGCTCCTTTATGAATTGCAATAACAATTGCACAATTTCTAGGGCGCCATTCTAATTTCACGACATTTTCAATTTTAAGAATATCGCTAGTGTTCAAAAATTTTGTTTTGCGTACATTTTTATCATTCCCTGCAATTTCTGTACCCGTGCAAGGATTTCGTGTAAGTACTCCTGTTTTCACCGCGTGGTTTATAGTCACCTTGAGACGTTTATGCATAGATAGGACAGTAGATGTTGCTCTATTTTCGCAAAGCTTTTTAATGAATAGTTGGTATTTTAAATCTTGCTCTTATCTCGAATTTATTCTTCGCTATTTCTTTAAGAGTAGCCATATTTTTATCTCCTTTTATGATATAATAGGCAATATAAAGAAGCCTATCATATAGGTTATTTTTTGTGTAAGCACTCCTTGACCGACCAAAGTTGAGGGAGTGCTTATTTTTTGTTTTCCAAAGCTCTTTCTGTTTCGTTAGTAAAGAAACCATCGAGTTTTAGTTGTCTAGCTTTTTCAATTTGTGTTTTTGTATTTAAAGTATACGCCATCGCCAATCTATCAGTTTTTTTAATTACATCAACTGTTTTCTTGTTCATTTTATTACCGCTTAAAGTAATGATTTTTACGTTAGTTGGAATAGTGTCTATAATAGTATTAATGTTTTCGCTCTTTTTATCATCCAAAAGAAGCATCTGTGGAATAGTATTATCTTTTTTATTCATATAATTCAAACTTTCTAAAGAAAAAGATTGTAAAATAATGTTATTTTCTAAATTATAGCCATTTACAACATTGAGTAATTCGTTCTCCATTAAATGATTTTTATTTCCGGATTGTTTTGTTTCAATAACATAATTCACATCATTACCATATTTTTTGAAAACATCATTCAAAAGATGCAAATGCTCACCGTTTTTAAACTTGTATTTTTTAAGTTCGTTATAATTTGTATCACTTATATTAATATCGATTCCTAATGTTCTTTTTAAATTATTGTCATGTGAGACAACAAGTTTATTATCTTTGCTTAATATTAAATCTTGCTCGATATATCGACTTCCTTTGTTTATAGCATCATCGTAACCAGCAAAACTATGTTCTGGATAATCAACAGGACTTCCTCTGTGAGATATTACCATAGGATTCTCGCTATCATATTTAGATAGATTAATATTTGTGCATGCTGATAATATTACAATTGATAAAAAAGTGATAGTTAACATTTTTGTTTTGAATATCATTGAAATCTCCTTTTGTTTTTTTATGAATCGTTCCATTTCATCCTGTAAAGACAATGTATCTAAAATCTGATATTTTGTCATCGCCTCATAATTTTCAAAGTTGTTTAACAGAAGCTTGAAAGCAAATTGATTTGCTTCTTTTTCAATCCTAGGTATAAATGTGCCTGTAGTCACATTCCTCAGAAAAGGAGTGTTTACACCTTTGTGTAGCAGCGCATATCCCAATTCATGTGCCATCACGAAAGTAGATGTTTCATGAGTTAGATTTTGGTTTATTACTATAGAAGTAATTCTTTATTATATCAATGCATTTATTAGTTATGTCTAATGAAACGAAGAGCTGCAGAGTTGTTTAAAATATTCGGTGTGAGCTATTTTTTGACTAATAAAAATAATATTAATTTAATTTATAGCTATAGTAGATATCATCTAATTTTAATGGTTTTGTATATGCTAGCAAAGGGTACAATGCTGTTAGGCTTGTTATTTTAGAATAACGTGACAGACCGCTAATTGCAAGACAATAAAACGTTTTCAGTGAAAATATGTCAACAGCTATCATAGTAACTAGAACGAAGACGATTTTAGCTTATCGGTGTATCTATTTAAAAGGATGAAATTTACAGAAAATATCTATGTCGTTATCGTTTGCTTATCTGTACTAAAAGAAAAGGTAAGTAAAGTAACTATTATATTTACCATAAACAGAAAAATAGTGAAATTTTTTCAGAGTAGCAAAAATAGAACGATGAAAAGTTATAAATCTTTCCAAAACGGATTTAATGCTATAATTTTAGTGGAAAATGATGATTTAAAAAGGTTCAAATGAAAGATATTAAGAAACTTCATTAAAAAATAACTGAAATAACAGTTTAGTTTGTCAATTGGGCTAGTAAAAGGATATAATAAGATTAATATCTAGAAGGAGGCAAATTATGCCCAACATTAAAATAGTTACAGATTCGACAGCAGGATTAACAACGAAAGAAATTGAAAATTTTAATATTACGGTACTCCCATTAACTGTTAGTTTAAATGGTGAGGAGTGGGTACCAGATGAAAATATGGATTACGAAGGTTTTATTGATCAAATGGAAGCTGCAAAGGAATTACCGCGAACATCACAACCGGCAATCGGTAAAATGGTAGAAGCGTTAGAAAACTTAACTGCTGATGGCAGTTCAGTTATTGTGATTTCATTGACGGAGAAATTAAGTGGTACAGTGACAACTTTCCAACAGGCAGCTGATATGGTAAGTGGTGATGTTACTGTCGTTGATTCTAAATTTATTTCACGTGCTTTAGCATTCCAAGTTATAGAAGCAGGGGAAATGGCAAAAGCAGGCGCTACAAAAGAAGCTATTTTAGAACGTGTAAAATTCATTCAAGAACATACTAAACTCTTTATTGTTGTACTTAATTTAGATAATTTAGCGAAAGGTGGTCGTATTGGAAAAATGACATCGGCCATTGGACACTTATTATCAATTAAATTGATTGCAGAGCTTGGTGAAGGCGGTTTAGAAGCGAAAGCAAAAGTACGAAGTGAAAAACAAATCATTAAATTCTTTAATAGTCATTTTGAAGGTGTAACAGAGAATGTGAAATATATAGATATGATGCATGCCATGAATAATGAACTCAGTGAAAAAGTAGCGAACTCAATTAAGGTGATTAAGCCACAAATTAAAGAAATTCCGCAATTTTTTGTTGACCCAATTATCGCAACTCATGCCGGTAAAGGCGCAGTTGCAGTCATGTATTGTACAGAATAGGTGATAGAATGAATAAAATTTTCAAATGGTTAAGTATTTTTATTATAGTGTTGGCTTTGGCAGGAGGTGCGACTTACCTATTCAAAGACCGTTTATTTCCCGAACCACCTAAAGATATCAACATTGTGGCATTAGGCGATTCGTTAACTTATGGTGTGGGATCAAGTGAAGCAAACGACTATGTGACACGCCTAAAAACGCGATTGGAACGTTTAGAGACGATTGATGAGGTAACCACTTCTAATTTTGGTGTTACTGGTAATACATCTACTCAAAT
>NZ_JAFYUW010000119.1:0-2869 GCF_017549435.1 Brochothrix sp. | reverse complement strand
TTTCATCTTTTTTCCTCCTCCAATATTTATTACGAAAAGAGCTTAAAATTCTTTTCCTATTCTGTTTTTTATCATAACATGAAACCGGTTTCTGGTCTATACCATTTTAAGATGAAACTATTCTTCTATAGTAAAAAAAATCTATCATCTATGCAATATTCGAACTATTAAAAACAATCTAAAACTAGAATTGTTTCTTTCCCCCAGACAATCCCAACCTAGTTTAATAGTACTGTTTATCTATGCTATAATAATAATAAATTAAACGTTTTTTTAAAAAGGAGTGTTTTTTTGTGACAATTGCAATTTGTGGTGGCGCCGGTTATATCGGTTCTCATGCCGCACTCGCATTACTTGATCGTGGAACGGATGTCGTTGTTATTGACAATCTTTCCACTGGACATGCTGAATCTGTACCTGCAGGCGTGAAACTTTATAAAGGTGATATTAGAGATGCTAAATTTTTAGATACTGTTTTCACCACTGAAAAAATCACAGCCGTGATGCATTTTGCTGCTGATTCATTAGTTGGTGTGAGCGTCCAAGAACCTTTAACTTATTACAATAATAATGTGGGTGGTGCGATTACATTATTGGAAGCAATGAAACGTCATAACATCAACAACATTGTTTTCTCATCAACTGCTGCAACATTTGGTGAACCCTTGCGTCAACCCATTGTTGAAACAGATGCTCAAATACCAACTAACCCCTATGGCGAAACTAAATTAGCCATTGAAAAATTACTAAAATGGACTGCTAATAGTTCTGATTTACGTTATAAAGTTTTACGTTACTTCAATGTTGCTGGTGCAGACCCTACAGGTCGTGCTGGTGAAGACCATCGTCCAGAATCACACTTGATTCCATTAGTTCTTGAAGTAGCTTTAGGGAAAAGAGAGCATATTTCAATTTTCGGAGATACTTACCCAACAGAAGATGGGACATGCGTTCGTGACTACATCCATGTGTCCGATTTAATTGCCGCACATATTTTAGCACTTGATGATTTATTTGCTGACGGTGAAAATAGCGCCTATAATCTTGGCAACGGCCAAGGCTTCAGCGTTAAAGAAGTCATCGAGGTCTGTCGAAAAGTGACTGGTCACACTATACCTGAAGTAATGGCTCCCATTCGACTAGGGGATCCTGCAACTTTAATCGCAAGTTCTGATAAAGCCAAACAGCAACTTGGATGGTCGCCCCAACATGCTAAATTAGAAACAATCGTCGCAGATGCCTGGCACTGGTTTGAAAAAAATCCTAACGGTTATTAATCAGCCAACTTAAATAAAAAAAGCGTTAGTGACAATATGGAACTACCCTATCGAAATAGGATTAATCAAAAACTATTTCTTAGGCTTTAAATAGAGCGTTTCAGACTTTACAATGGTATTAATCAATTCGATACAGGCATTATTATTAAGTTCCCACCCTATGGGACCTAATGATGATGCCTATTTTGATAGGCGTAAACTTTGTAATCTGAGCCCTAATCATTATGCAATAAGTAGCTTTCAAGTTTTGGCAATTGATTGAGAGTATCTAATACGAATGCCTTATCTTGACTATCATCAAATTTTCTGTGATAAATGTCCATTATCGAAGATAAGTACATCCTTTTGAGCTGAACGTCACGTAAATAATATTAGTGATTCAACAACCCATAAAATCATTGATATTTTACCTTCTCGCCGTTTAACTGTCCTTAAAGATTACTTTTCATCTTATTCTAGAACCGTCAGAAACGCGGTTAAAATAGTAGTTGTCGATATGAATGCCCCTAATTATGTAATGGCTAAAGAATTTTTTCCAAAAGCAAAATTAATTGTTGATCGCTTCCACTTGTCACAACTAATCGTCCGTTCTCTGTCACAGACTCATATCCAACTCATGAATCGATTTAAAACCTCATCTCCAGAAAGTCAGAAAACATACCGTAAACTCAAACGTTATTGGAAGTTGATACTCAAGAAAGAATCTGAACTAAGCGATACGCTGTATCGTTATACACCTTTGTTCAAATGTATAATGACCTCTCATGGTATTATAGATTACTTGACTAACTTAGATGAGTCATTCAAAGCAACCTACCGACTCGTACAGCAACTGACAGTTGCCTTTGACCATCGTAATTTTGAAGCTTACAATGCACTTATTCATCAAAAACATAACGGTGTTTCTCACTATTTGAAAAAAAGCCTACGAACGTTACGTAAATATTCACACGCAATCAATAGTAGTTTTATCTATTGTTATTCAACCAAGATAAATAGAATGAATGATACTCAATTTCTGGCGAAACTTCCGTCTCATACAAATCTCGTAAGCAAATAAATTCGCAACGATATTAGCAATAACAAGATTAAGCTCATCAAACGTGTTAGTTTTGATTACAAGAATTTCACCAATTTCCGAAATCGCATTCTTCTCTGTTTCAATAATTAATCATATACAAAAAAGGATTGTAGAACTTAATCTACAATCCAAAAAGCTTCTTAATTTAATAGAAATTTTTCTCACCAACACTATTTGACACAGTGCCTTTTAAAATCAATTATACTTTACGACATTTGTCTTGTGACCTGTATAGAATCGACCATTTGATAATTCCATCCGTGGCGAACCGTTCGAAGTATATACGATTCTTTTAACCTTAAGTATGCTTCCTACTTTATACTTTTCAACTCTGTTTTTTCCTGTGAAATCCACACTCTTGTGTGACCAATCTTCTTTTAAAACTTTAACTTTTTTAGGATTAACCGTATAATATTTTGCAGCTGTTCCTATCGTTTGTAAAACATTTATCCGATGACCCGTATAATAATTACCATCTTCTAATTGCATACGCGGCGAACCATTCGCTGTG
>NZ_JAFYUW010000118.1:0-46381 GCF_017549435.1 Brochothrix sp. | reverse complement strand
TTATCAATCATTTAGCAACGTTAGCGTGTGATTATTACTTCACTTGGCTACCTTCACATATTGGCTACGATCGTTATGATGAAGGACTTGCCTTACTAAGTAAAAAACCGATCATCGCTATCGCAACACAACTTATTTCTGCGACAGAAGCGTACGATGATTATCACACTCGACAAGTCGTTGGGGTTCAATTAGATAACAACGACTGGATTTACTCCATTCATACAGGGTGGTGGCGTTCGGACGGTAGTGAATTCGCTTCACAATGGGCAAAACTATCTGAACATCTCGCTCCAAAAAAGCAGGGACGACTTTACTTAATGGGCGATTTTAATAACCCTGCTCATGTGCCTGGTCAAGGTTACGATACAATTTTAGCTGATGGTTGGTATGATACTTATACCCTCGCAATTAAAAGAGATGCTGGTTTCACTGTCAGTGGTGCAATTGATGGTTGGCGTGAAAAAGCATCAGATGATAATAAACGTTTGGATTTCATCTTCTGCAATCAACCTCTCGGTGTTGAAAAATCAGAAGTCGTCTTTAATGGAATTAACCAACCCATTATATCGGATCATTACGGTGTATTGATTACAACCGTATAAAAATAAACGCTCATCCTCTTTTTATACTCTCAGACGTTAGTCACTATATTTAGTGACTAGCGTCTTTTTACACTGTAAAATAACTAGTTTTAAAAATTAAAAACACTAAGTTCCTATTTATAATTGATTTCAAGAATGATAGTAGTGACTTGCACTCCACTTAACTTAAACACGTTTGAGAATTATTTATGCATAATAGGAACTCAATTATTGCAAAAAAGTCACTAGAACTTCAGCTTGGGAAAGTTGTCTTTTTAGCGGTATTTTTCATCTCCAGTACTTCAACATAAAACATCTGAAAATTACATAACGCTACAAAAAATCCACAACGAGACCTGAAATTTAAACTGTAGTTTTAGTATCCCTAGCTTTGGTGTCTTGTCTCCAGTTGCAACACCAATTCTCTTACAAAATTTCAGAACAAACAAAAAACCTTAGACCCGAAATTTCAGTGCTTTAGTAGGCATGTCAGCAGAAAATGAAGCTTTCTTTCGGTAATCAGCCTACCTCAACTAAAATTTCTAGTCTAACAAATGTTTTTTTCTCGAACTGTACCAACAGATATTTTTAACTATTTCAAAAAAAGCATCAGGCTTAGGTAGCCTGATGCTTTTTTCTACACTGTCTTCAACACCAAACAGGTTGTTTTCGTTTTCAAATCTTCCAATTTTCTAGAGAATACATAAGGTGTTTTCACTTTTAATCTCTCACTATTAAGCGGTGTGGGACAATTATCTTCGATACGAGCGAGTTTTTATTATCGATGTATTTCATCATTAACGAGACGGCTTCTATACCTAGTTGTTTCGCGTGGATATCAATTGAACTAAAGGCGGGACTGCTCATTTGTGAAAATAAAGAGTTATTAAAACTAACGACTTTACGTGGTATATCTGCGGTTTGATTAATGGTTTGTTGCACCATCAATCCAACGATATCATCACTTGTCACAAATCCGGTAACTTCTGGATGTTCACTTAACCATGACCCAAATGTTTCCACGTCTGTTGGGCTTGTATCAACTGGCGCTTGATATTGGTATTCATTAGCAAGATCTGCGCTACGGATAGCTCGTCGGTACCCTGTAAAGCGGTCTAAGCTTACCAATTGCTCCTCATTGTTATACACAAAACAAATATTCTGATGTCCTGCTTGAATTAAGTACTCAGTCGCATCTTTTGCTGCCAAGATATTATCATTATCGACATAAGGTGTTTCATTTTCATAATCAACAGGTTTTCCAACAACTGTGTAACCGATTTTTTGATCGTGTAAATAAGTAACTACAGGATCATTCACTTTAGAATACAATAAAATAAAGTTTTGGATTCTTCCACGTTTCACCATCGTTGCCACATTATCTGCCAATTCTTCATTCGTATCTCCAGAGGCAATAGTCACCATGTATTGTCGCTGATTACATTCTTGATTAATCCCTCGGATAATTTCCATAAAGAAAGGATTTTGAAAAATTTCAGGTCCTGCGACTGGTAAAATAACACCAATTGTATTGCTTGTTTTATTCGCCAAATTACGTGCTGCATAGTTTGGTTCATAACCCAGTTCCTTCATCGCGTTAAAAACCAATTGTTTTGTTTCATCACTAATGACCTTATTGTTATGCATGGCACGCGAGGCTGTTGATGTTGACACACCTGCTAACGCTGCTACATCTTTAATTGTCACCATCTTTTTCAATCCCCATTCACTGTTAATATATAATATATCTCTAGAATAACATATAACATTAAAATAGATAACACTAAGTAGTAATTAACTTGTTAAAACAACGTTTATCTGATTAAAATGTTTGATCGATTAAACCCACAAGGGTATCAAAAATATATATTTGTTATATTTAAATATTTTGCTTGCTTGTTTGTCCAATGTTTTTGTTCGTCGTAAAATCATTTTTAAATGAGCGCAACATTCGACTCATTAATTAGAGCATACTATTCTTGATGTTGTTACTAAGCCTAAGTCAATTCAGCCACAACAGTTCGTCTAAAGTACTTTTTTCTACCTTATTTGTTTTCAACAGAATGTCTGAAACCTCTTGCCTACTATCAATTGTTGATTCTTTTCTAACCAATACATCAATTCCAGAGGGTGTAACCAACGATTTTTCAAATTTTATCATCAATATATCGTCAGAAAGGTAAATAACGGACCACTCACTCTTTAAGAGTTTTAATATGCCTTTTCCTCGCCAAATAAATTTTCCATCCTGATATAAATCTGTGCCGATAATTTTTCGTATTTTATCATTTTTTTCAAATTGAACAGTATCTGTTAAATAACTAGAATCTTCTGAAACTTTACTGTAACTAATTTGTGGATTATGATTTTTCCCACTTGTCCACATCGGAAAATTAGTCGCAACAATTTCCCATGTTCCTTCAATTCTTTTTAACGTATCATCCATGTTTATATCGCTCCTTTTTTACAATAGCTATCCACTGAAAACTACTATTGTTAGATTTCCCCTAACAATACTCCTTATAAGTTTATCATAATTTTCCATTTCCTAGGGCGATGAGCAATAAATCATCGTCCGAGAACAGATACTAATTAACACTCTTCTTACTCCACTATTTTGATATGATTGAGTTACTAAATCCATTTAACAGGAAAACATCCAGTTGCTAACTTATACAATGTATCAAAAAGGCCCTTGTATAAGCGCCCTCAGCACTAATACAAAGACCTTTATGTTTTTCTTAATGTAAATCAAAAATATGACCGAGCATTTTATTGTAGGATTCCTTCAGGATGCTTATCTGCATATTCCTCATAGTTTAAGTTACTATCAAATACTTTTTTTGCGAGATCAACTCCGATATAACGGAAATGCCAAGATTCGTATTCATAACCTGTAATTGCTTCTTTTCCATCTGGAAAACGCAGGATATAGCCGTACTTATACGAATTAGCTGCGAGCCATTTACCTTCGGCTGTTGTTTCAAAACCTTGTTCAGCGGCAAACTCACCTGCTGCGTTACTAATATCGATGGCCAAGCCACTTTGATGTTCACTTGTACCTGGTAAGGCGCTGTATGTAAGTGCTGCTGCTTTACCATCTTGTTGCACATAACCATCAAAAATCGCTATTTGTGTTTCATATGATCGAAAAGCAGAAACGCCTGATAAATGAATGTTCTCTTTTTTAGCTTCGGCGAACATTGTTTCTAAATGCTGAGCGGCTTCTTTACGTAACATACTACGTTCAACCTTTTCACTACCAAATACAAACGGGACATCGGGATACACTAAATCATTGGGTGTGTATTTGTCTGGAAATTTATTGTGCTTATTCACAAGTGCAGTGATACTTGACGGGTCTTTCAACGTTTTCACTCCAGTTTTATTCAAAACAGGCTGATTTTCCTTCTCTTTTTGCTCTTTTTTAACCTGTTCTTTTGCTGCTGCTTGCTTGTTTGCTTCCTCTTCTTTTGTAGCCGTTGTCTCTTTAGCACAACCACCTAAAAGTAATAATAACGCAGTTGAAACAAGCAATGTTTTCTGTAATCTATTCACGTTGTAAATCCCCCTTAAAATATCAGGTACGTCTTTAATCTGGCGACCCTTATAGTACTTCTTCTATTCTAAACACTTTTACACTACTTTTCCAATAGTTTGTGAAAAAAAAAACAATATTCCCTTACCCAATTGGATAATAGAATATTGCTTTTAGTATTAAGCCTTGCTACTTCGGTTTGACGTAGTTTACACCATTTGCCTTTGGACCTTCCGCTTTCCCGATTAAACCAGCTAGAGCTAAAATCGTTAAAACATAAGGTAGAATTTGCATAATGATGGTTGGCCAATGACTGAAGAATGGTAATGAACCACCGATTACTGCTAATGATTGTGCAAAACCAAAGAATAAACCGGCACCTAGTGCACCTAGTGGATTCCATTTACCGAAAATCAAGGCAGCTAGCGCCATAAACCCTTGACCTGCGATTGTTGTTGCATTGAAGTTGTTTGTGAATGATTGTGCGTAAAGCGCACCACCAATACCACCTAACATTCCGGACATAATAACCGCTATATAACGCATACGGTTAACTTTTATCCCCATTGTGTCAGCAGCCAATGGATGCTCACCTACTGAACGTAGACGTAGACCAAAGACTGTTTTATTTAATACGAACCAGATCACAATCGCTACAATAATTGCGATGTATGAATAGAACGAAATACGTTGGAAAAAGATTTGCCCGATAAACGGGATATCTTGCAAGATCGGAATGTTACTATAATCAACGTTTTGTGAAATAGTATCTGTTTGACCTTTTCCGTAGATTATTTTTGTTAAAAAGACTGTTAGTCCTAATGCTAGGAAGTTGAGTGCTGTACCACTGATAATGTGATCGGCACGGAATGTAATCGTTGCAACCGCATGGAAGAGTGCAAATACACCACTACATACCATTGCAAAAAGTGTCGCTAGCAATGTCGTCCAAGCACCAAATGTATCAGCGAAGGTTAAATTGAATACGATACCTGAAAAGGCACCCATGATCATCAAACCTTCAAGACCGATATTAACAACACCTGCACGTTCAGAAAGTAAACCACCTAATGCTGTGAAAATGAGCGGTGCTGACATTAATAAAGTTGATGAAACAATCAATGATAAAGTATCCATGTATTAACGCCCACCTTTCTTAGCAGCCATCTTCGCAATGACCCATTGAATAATATAACTTGCAGCAACGAAGAAGATGATAAGCGCAATCACAATATTTACCAATTCATTAGGAATACCTGCTTCAACTGAAATTGTTGTTTTCCCAATATTTAATGCAGCGAATAAGAAGGCACTAAATACAATACCGATTGGTGAAAGTGCTCCTAATAATGCAACAGCAATACCATCAAACCCAATTCCTGATACAGAACCTTGAGTAAAGGCAAAACCAAATGTACCCAAACCTTCCATTGCGCCTGCTGTACCTGCTAAGAAACCAGAGATAAGCATTGCAAAAATGATGTTACGACGTACATTCATTCCTGCATACATTGCCGCATTTTCGTTGAAACCAATCGCTTCAAATTCATAACCTTTTGTTGTTTTCTTCATAAATACCCAGATGATAACAGCAAATATGAGTGACAAAATTATACCCCAGTGCAATGTTGAATATTGCGTAATATTTTCTAAAAATGGTGATTTTAACGACGCTGTCTCTTTCACAACATCCGTTTGATCTTTCCCATCTGTGAAAACATCATGAATCAACCAGTTAAAAATATACAGTGCAATATAGTTCATCATAATTGTGATGATAACTTCATTTACTTTAAGATATGCTTTTAAAAGTCCTGGAACCAACGCCCATAAAGCACCACAGATACCACCGACAACAATTGCCATTGGTAAGTGAATAAATTTAGGGAAGTCAAACAGTGTTCCTGCCCAAACGGCACCTATCCAACCCATTAAGAGCTGACCTTGAGCACCAATGTTGAACATGTTCATTTTGTAAGCAACTGCTATCGCTAAACCAGTTAAAATATAAGGTGTTGTTAAACGTAATGTTTCACCTAGATAATAACTGTTACCGAATGCACCATAGGCTAAGGCGCTATAGCCTGCTATTGGGTCGTAACCGAACGCTAGCATAATAATCGCACCAATTAACAAACCTAGCACAATCGATGCCACAGGGACGATTAAACCTTGAAAACGTCTAGACATTTGCTTTTACCTCCCCAGCCATATATAAACCTAATTCTTGTTCGTTTGTTTCTTTTGCATCTAAAATTGCGACAATACGTCCTTCATAAATAACTGCAATTCGATCACTTACATTTAGAATTTCTTCTAACTCATACGACATTAAAACAACTGCTCGTCCTTGATCACGTTGTTCAATCAAACGTTTATGTATGAATTCAATCGCACCTACATCTAAACCACGAGTAGGCTGTGCTGCAATTAGTAATTGTGGCGAACGATCAATCTCACGCGCAATGATTGCTTTTTGTTGGTTACCACCAGATAATTTCCCGGCTGGAACGTGTTCACTACTTGTACGGACATCATATTCTTTGATTAACCCGTTTGCAAAACGATCAATCTCTTTTTGATTAAGGAAACCATGTTTGCTTAATGGTTTTTGATAGTATGTTTGTAACGCTATATTGTTAGCTAGAGACATCTCCAGTACTAAACCATGTTTGTGGCGGTCTTCTGGAATGTGTCCTAGACCTTTTTCCGTAATTTGGCGAGGTTTTAAATTATGAATTTTTTCCCCGTTTAATTGAATTGTACCGTGCTTCACTTTTCGTAAACCGGTGATTGCTTCGATAAGCTCAGTTTGACCATTACCATCAATTCCAGCAATGCCTAAAACTTCGCCTGCCTTCACTTCTAAACTCAAATGAGATACTTTTTCAATTTTATGTTTTTCTTCCGCTACCACAAGGTCATTAATAGATAGCACAACATCTGTTGGATGTGCCGCTTTTTTAGCGGTTGAGAACAGAACTGCTCGTCCAACCATCATATTAGCAAGTTCTTGTGGTGAGGTTTGTGCCACGTTTACAGTGCCAATACCTTCACCTTTACGGATAACTGTCACACGATCACATACTGTCATGATTTCTTTCAACTTATGCGTGATTAAAATAATTGATTTGCCTTCTTTAACCAGCAATTTCATAATTCCCATTAAATCAATAATTTCTTGTGGCGTTAACACAGCTGTAGGCTCATCAAATATGAGGATATCTGCACCACGATAAAGCGTTTTAAGAATTTCGACACGTTGTTGCATACCAACACCAATTTGATCGATGCGTTTATGCGGATCAATTTGTAAGCCATACTTGTTAGAAAGTGCCTCAATTTCTTTAATTGCTTCTTTTTTATTAATTAAGCCTAAACGTGATGGCTCATGTCCAAGAATAATATTTTCAGCGACTGTAAATTTATCCACTAACATAAAATGTTGATGAACCATACCAATACCTAAATCATTCGCCTTATTAGGACTTGTAATATTTTCCTTTTTACCTTTTACTCTTATTTCGCCACCGTCAAGTTCGTATAAACCAAATAACACGTTCATTAATGTTGATTTACCAGCACCATTTTCACCTAATAATGCATGAATTTCACCAGGTTTAACCTGTAAATTAATATTGTTATTTGCTACAAAGTCGCCAAACTGTTTACGAATATTTAACATCTCAACTACATATTCCAAAAGGCGCCCTCCTAAAATTAATTTTTTAATTGAAAAAGCTGGACATCGGAATGACCAGCTTATTCTTATTATCATTTGATTTTTTTACTATGGTTTTTCTGGAACTTTTACATCACCAGAAATGATTTTTTCTTTGTACTCTTTAACTTTGTCTAACACTTTTTTATCAATGTTATCAGTTGAATCAGCAATACCAACAGCATCTTTATCTAAGCCATAAACGATTGTTTTTCCACCTGGGAATTTACCATCTTTAGCTAATTTAGATGTCTCTTCTACTGCGATATCAACACGTTTGATTTGAGATGCTAAAGCCACGTTGAATGTTTTACCATCAACTTTGACTTCACCTTGATCTGCTTGATCACGGTCAACACCCATGAACCAAATTTCACGTGATGAATCTTCTTTTTTCAAGTTACGAGCTTCTGTAAAGGCACCATTACCTGATGCACCTGCTGCTGAAAGAATGATATCAGCATCGTTGCTGTACATTGTTGCTGCAATTTGTTGTCCTTTGTCCGCTTGAACAAATGAACCAACGTATTTCACATCAATTTTAGCTTTAGGATTTACTTCTTTAACGCCCGCTTTGAATCCTGCCTCAAAACGCCCTACAACTTCACCTTCCATACCACCGATAAAACCTACATGATTCGTTTTAGTTGTTAAACCAGCAATTACACCCATTAAGAAGGCACCTTCATTGTCAGCAAAACGAATGCTTGCGATGTTATCTACGCCTTCGACAACATCATCGATTAAAGCGAAATGTGCATCTTTTTGTTGTTTAGCAGTTTCAGTAACAGCTTTAGTTAACTGGAACCCTACACCAAAAACAAGGTCAAAATTGCTACGAATTGCACTGTTCAAGTTTGTTTTGTAATCTGCTTCATTTGCAGATTGGAAATAATCATAACCTGACTTGCCTTTTTCTAAGCCGTTATCTTTACCGAATTTTTGAAGTCCATCCCATGCTGACTGGTTAAACGAACGGTCATCTACCCCACCTTGATCCGTAACCATTGCTACTGTAAATTTGTCATCTTTTTTAGCATCATCTGATTTTGAAGATTTGTTTCCACATGCTGCTAAGAATGAAGATAAAACGACAACCATAATTAATACAACTGCTAACGAGCGTTTTTTCATCAGTTGTTCCTCCCCTAATTCCTCTTTTTTGTAAAAAACACGATTGTTGTAATTGCTTACATAGAAAAATTTACGTGTTTTAATTACTCATTAGAATATATCATGAGATTGATAATAAATAAATAGCTAATTCAACATTTTTTAAATTTCCACTTTTCTGAATATTCCGTTAAATTAGACCGCTAGATAAACAGCACAGCATATTTGCTGTACTCTTTATCTAAAACAAGCTGTTTTTATTGGATTGTTTTTATGGCTTCGCGAAAAACATCGCTGATATGTTCAGCAATTTGAATACGACGTTCTAACAATGGTTCAGTTTCGTCGCTTCCAATTGGGATTGGAAATTGATACAGCGTAGGATCTTCATCATCTAATCGAATATAGTAGTTATCTCCAGTGCCGGCAGGTTCACTCCCAATACAGATGTAGTTCAAATGAACCAAATCAATGCCAGGGAATTCTTCCATCGTTTCTTCTATAATATATTGCGGCTCAAAAAATTCAATGGCTGTTTCACCACTATAACTCGGGTTAGTTGTTTCAACATTCCACTTAACTTCCAAGTTAATGATCGGGTAATCACCGATTAAATCGCGGTACCATTGAGGCAACTTGACCGGAAGCTCACTTTCTAACATCTTCAATTCTTCTTTTGTGGCTTTACGACTTGTTAACTTTATGTCCGCATCTTCAGATATCTCGATAAATTCTTCAATAGCACTTCCTAATATAGGCTGCAATTAGCTCTCACTCTTTTCAGTTATTTTTTATATTATGTTCTTCCATTAAGGTGTTTTAGTCTGACTTACATATTTACTTATATTCATTATAATATGTTTCGAATATATTTAAAAGGGTTTACCTCAAACTATTATAATTATCTATCCAAACAGACTAGTTGCTGATTAAATCCGGGTCATGTTCGCCGTCTTTCAAGACTAGTAAGCCATGATAAACTTGCAAATCATCGTCACATTCTTCACAAAAACATTTTTCTTCATCACACCAGAATGCGGCTAATGTATTTTTTTTAACTTGTTGATATCCGTATGTATCATGCAATTTCGTAAATGCCTCTATATAGAGAGCTTTCGCTTCTTCACGTGTTGTTGCCTCAAGTTCTAAAACGATATCTTCTTGCCAATCATCGAAGAACCACCAAGGTTCATTAAAACTTTCTGTTTGAATAATTTGCCAACGTGTCATCGTCCACACTCCTTTATCTCTCTTAAATAGTAGCGTGTTTATTTACTCTTTTCAACTTATCTGTTTTACGCTACACTAGAACTATAAAGAAAGGTGTGATTTTTTTGGATAATTTAACTACTTGTGAGATACAAGCATATGGTACAGTTCAAGGTGTTGGCTTCCGTTATGGCACACTTTTTATCGCACGTTCCTTGGGCCTTAGTGGCTGGGTTAAAAACATGCCTGATTACTCAGTTTTAATTCACGTTAAAGGTAATAAACATGACATAATTACCTTTATTGATAAATTAAAAAAAGGTCCCACACCTTCAGCTCGAGTGACTAAACTAGAAACAACTTGGGATATTGAACCTCCAATACAAACAGATTTCACAATTATTTATTGAAAAAAGCGACAGTTTCACACACCTTCAGCTGAAATTCAGAAAGGTAGTGAAACTGTCGCTTTTTTGCTTTTTTTAGATAAAATTATTTTTATAATTTATTTTTCTTCAGCGGTTTTTTACGAGCAGTTTGAATGACCTCTTCTTCCATGATAGGTAGTGAAACGCTGACAGTTGTACCTTCACCCACAACACTATCTGCTGAAATAGTTCCTTTATAACTCACGACCAATTGCTTCGCTATCGCTAGACCTAAACCATTTCCACCCACTTCACGTGTTCTTGCTTTGTCCACACGATAAAAACGGTTAAATACTTTGTCTAACTCTGAAGGATCAATACCAACACCGTGATCTTTCACTTTAATAACAGCACGATTACCGATTTGTTCAAGCGTAATATTTATTTCTGACAAACCATTTGAATATTTCACAGCGTTGTCAAATAAGATAATCAAAATTTGTTCTAAATGATTTCTTAAGATTAATGAACGCAACACAATATCTGGATTATAATCATACGTAATATTAAAATCGTCGTGCAATATTTCAAAATTTCGTTTAACTTGTTCTACCGCTTCGTTAAGATTAGTAATCTGTAGTTCGGCAGTATTAGAAACTTGTTCAGCTCTTGAAAGATCAAGCATTTCTTGTACAAGTTTTTTCATACGATTAACTTCAAATAACGAAGCCTTCAAGGACTCTTCTAATACTTCAGGATCATCTTTCCCCCATCTGTTCAAGAGATTAAGGTGTCCTTCAATAATTTGTACAGGTGTTCGCAATTCGTGTGAAGCATCTTCAACAAAATGTTTTTGTTGCTCAAACGTTACTTCCATACGTCTCATCATATCATTATAAATAGTAAGTAATTCACTGATTTCATCTTCCGCATCAATATTTTTCACACGTGCCTTAAAACCATTTTCCTGACTATTCACCATCGAACGCGCTAAATCTTTAATGGGTTGCAACAAATGTAAGGCCATTACATATCCCAAAATAGCACTGAATACCAATGCGATGATATCTAAAATCAGTAACGTCCAAAAAAGATATTTCATTAATGAATTTACACTGGTGAGCGGATTAATGACTTGTACATAACCCACAATCTTAGCATTATTTTCTAAAACAGGCTTAATACCTACGATAACGCGACTGCCTTTATTTACCGTTTCTTTAACTGTAATCGCTTCAACTTTTTCAAGAGGAATATTATATTGCTGTTCACCACCGTATTGAGCTGGGTACCATGTGCTACCATCCGGCTTTAAAATCCGCACAATTAAGCCACGATTATAAATATTTTCATTTAAACTTTCACTATCAATTGGAAAATCAGTGGCATTCACTTGATGCCAACTTTTACCAGTCAATGAAAACGTTACGTTATTAAGTGCCGTTTGAACTTTACTCTTTTCCTCATTAAGAAGCATGGTAGATACACCTTGATAAATAGCGACTGCAAAGACAGAAAAGGTTAAAAAGATGGCAACACTCGTTCCCAACATCCATTTATATTTTAAGGAACGATTTTTCATGTTGAGAACTTGATGAATTCTCATGTGCGCATCACATACCCTGTGCCTCGCACCGTTTGGATATAACTCTCTTCACCTGGACGATCAATTTTATTACGTAGATAACGCACGTATACATCTACAACGTTGGTCTCCACTTCTGTTTCATAACCCCAGACTTTATTTAATAACACTTCACGTGTTAGCACAATATTAATATTTTCCATTAGAGTCAATAACAAATCGTACTCTCTCTTTGTTAATTCAATCACTTCTTCGCCAACTAGAACCATCCGGCTTTCTTTTTCAACGTTTAAGTCACGGTAACTTAACTTCGTTTGTTTTTGAGCGGGTTCTGCATTTTCAACACGACGCAATAAAGAACGCAATCGTGCCAACAATTCTTCAATTGCAAAAGGCTTCACAATATAATCATCCGCACCATGGTCTAAACCAGAAACACGATCGATGACACTGTCTCTTGCGGTTAACATAATAATGGGGGTTTGTTGTTCCTGCTGACGAATACGGCGACAAATCTCAATACCATTTAAGCTTGGTAACATTAAATCTAACAAAATCGCATCCCATTCACCTTCTAACGCCAATTCAAGACCTTCACGGCCGTCATGTGCAATGGTTACATTATAATTTTCATGTTTTAATTCAAGTTCAACAAAACGCGCTAAATTTTTTTCATCTTCAACTAATAATATATTATTCACTGTTGTACCTCCAACGGATTTAATAGCATTCACTTATTTCTATTATAACGATATGATGCCTCTTTTACAAAATCTAAAGACCCATTATATCCTAAGCTTTGCCTCTTTTATCTTTTATACTTAAAACTTATATTA
This sequence comes from Brochothrix sp., assembly GCF_017549435.1. Lineage (NCBI taxonomy): Bacteria > Bacillati > Bacillota > Bacilli > Caryophanales > Listeriaceae > Brochothrix > Brochothrix sp. The sequence continues at coordinate 33,427 of NZ_JAFYUW010000118.1, read as the reverse complement.
TCACCACTACATTAAAATAAGGGGTGAGTTGTAAGAGAAATACATTGTAAAACCAAATCACCTTATAAACACAAGTGACTGTTTTTTACAGCATAATACATCTCCTTACGTCTTAACACTAACTTTTATCCAACAATGCAAAAAGAGCACTTTGACAAAAAAGTCAAAATGCTACTTGTTATTTTATCTTATAGACATCGTATGATCCTAAAACTTTAACAGTGCCACCTAATAACGATATTTCAACCATCGCATTATCCAGCAATCGATTATCAGCACCTACATCTAAATCGATATGGAAGAAGTATTGCCCTAGACGCGTTTTTGTTGGTCGTGATTCAATCTTGCTCATATTGATATTACGCCATGCAAATGTTGAAAGCATCGTATGCAAGGTCCCTGAATCATTATCTGGTAATTTTAATAAAAGGGTTGTTTTTGTTTCAATTGGATCATCTGTTATCGCTAATTTTCGATTACTCAACGCAATAAATCGTGTTTCATTATGCATATTTCCTTGCGCATTCGCACGAACGACGTCCAAATCATAATGCTCTGCCGCAAATAAAGGGGCGATTGCTAACGTTTTTTCATCTGGATGCGTGCTCACATATTCTGCCGCAAAGGCTGTACTAGAAACTGCTTCACGTTTAATATGCGGGAAGTTTTTGGTTAAATAATCATGACATTGCGCCAAACCTTGCGGATGAGATAAAATTGTTGTCGCTTCTTGCCAATCACTTGAACGCTGTTTATTTACCATGATATTTTGTGATATTGGTAAAATATACTCCGCCTGAATAGGTGGCACATCATTTTGATAAAGGTAATCAAGCGTTACATTTACTGTCCCTTCAATTGCGTTCTCAAAAGGCACTAAACAAACATCGATTTCATTTGCCGCAACTGCATCTAAACATTCTGATATCGTCGTATACGCTGTGTGTTGCTCTTCTGGAAAAGCACGGTGCGCCACTTGATATGAAAAAGTCCCAACCGGACCTAAATAGCCAATATTCACTCTATTCCCACTCCTTATAAAAAAAGACAAAGTCATTTAACTGACCTTGCCCCTTCATTTGATTAATATTAATCCATAAACTCGAATTCAAATTCAATAATACGAACTGTATCGCCATCTTTAGCGCCACGATCACGCAAAGCTTGGTCAACACCTAACGAACGTAACTGACGTGTGAATCGTGTGACTGATACTTCACGATCAAAGTTAGTCATTGCAAACAAACGTTCAATTTCTGAACCGCTCAATACCCATACTGCATCAGAACCACGTGAAATTTCAAACTCAGGTTTTTCAGCTTCATGTTTGTACATTACGATTTGATCTTCTGTTGGTTCTTCGTTTAATGGGAAGTATTCTGTTGTTTCAAGTTTGTTAGCTATTTCTAACAACATGTTAGATAAACCTGTTTTAGTTAAAGCCGACACAGCAAATACCGGATATTTATCTTCGATTTGCTCCTTGAATGTCACTAGGTTTTCTTCCGCACCAGGCATATCCATTTTGTTAGCTACCACAATTTGTGGACGCTCTAACAAACGGTAGTTATATTGTGATAATTCTTCATTAATTTTCAAGAAATCATCATACGGGTCACGGCCTTCAGTTCCTGCCATATCAATAACATGAACGATAACACGTGTACGCTCGATATGTTTTAAGAACTGATGTCCTAAACCAACTCCGAGTGATGCACCTTCAATTAATCCTGGTAAATCAGCCATCGCAAAACTACGGTGATCGGGTGTATCTACCATTCCTAAGTTAGGTGTCAGTGTTGTAAAGTGATAATCTGCAATTTTAGGTCTTGCTGCAGTAACAACAGAGAGTAATGTCGATTTACCCACACTCGGGAAACCTACAAGACCAACATCTGCTAATACTTTTAATTCAAGTTCTAAATTACGTTCTTGACCAGGTTCACCGTTTTCACTAATTTCTGGTGCTGGGTTAGCTGGTGTTGCAAAACGACGGTTACCTCGTCCTGCACGTCCACCTTTCGCTACGACTGCACGTTGACCATGAGTGATTAAATCGGCAAGCAATTCACCTGTGTCAGCATCTTTTACAATCGTGCCCGGAGGTACAGGTACAACATAATCAGGTGCGCCGTGTCCGTGCATCCCTTTACTCATACCGTTTTCTCCAGGATTACCTTTGAAATGGCGTTTGTAGCGGAAGTCGACTAATGTTCGTAATCCTTCTTCAACCTCAAATACCACAGATCCACCTTTACCACCGTCGCCACCTGCAGGGCCACCGTTAGCAACAAATTTTTCACGACGGAAAGCGACCATACCATCGCCGCCATCTCCGCCTTTTACATATATCTTAACTCCATCTACAAACATCATATTCAGTTTCCTCAATTCTATACTTCATTATTCTTTATTATATAGCATGTGAAAGCAGAAGTAAAACGTCTATGTTGGGGAAACGTTGTCGATTGTTTGTTCAGACGCGTGTTGCTGCTATCAATTCACCAATCTGCTCCGCTTGTTTCTCTTCTAATAAATGCACGATTCGACTTCCCACAATCACACCATCACAATGCGGTAACATCTCAGTGACTTGCGTTGCTGTTGAAATACCAAACCCTGCCATAACAGGCACCTTTGTTGATTTTTTAACTTTTTCTAAGAATGTAAACACTTCATCACTGAACGCTTGTCGCTCTCCTGTAACACCTTTGACAGTGACTGCATAGATGAAACCACGCGCCTCTTGCATGATACGTTGCATCCTTTCTGCTGTCGTAGTTGCAGTAATCAATGTAATTAAAATAATGTTTTCAGCATCTAAATATTTTTTTAATGTCGCATTTTCCTCAAATGGTAGATCGGGCACAATTACACCAGATACACCCGTTTCGCGACACGTTTTGGCGAACGTTTTATAACCCATAGCAAAAATCGGATTCAAATAAGTCATCAATACAATTGGCGCTGTTTTAACAGGAATTTTAGCAATTGTCTCGAAAATACTCGTCAGCGTGATTCCCGCACGTAACGCTTTTAAACCTGCCGCTTGAATAACAGCGCCATCGGCTACTGGATCGGTAAATGGCACGCCTATTTCAACAATGCTGGTACCTTGTTCAACTAATGTTGCATAATCCGCTGCCAACGTTGCGTTACCCATCATGTATGAAATAAAGGCTTTATCTGTTTGCTCTAACTTTGTTTCAATCGCATTCATCTTATTTTCCCTCCTTCTCAAAACGCTCTTTGATTTGGGCAACATCTTTATCGCCACGACCTGATACTGTAATTACAAGCAATTCCTCTTTTGGCATGTCTGCTGCAATTTTCAAAGCTAATGCAATCGCATGTGAGCTTTCTAACGCTGGCATGATCCCTTCTTTACGAGACATCAAAGTGAATGCGGCAACCGCTTCGTCATCTGTAATTGCATGGTACTCCGCTCGTTTCAAATCATGTAACAAACTATGCTCTGGTCCCACTCCTGGATAATCCAGTCCCGCAGAGATAGAAAACACTTCACTTACTTGACCTGCTTTATCTTGAAGTAAATACATCAACGAACCATGTAATGCACCGACACGCCCCTCAGTGAGCGTTGCTGCATGTTTGCCTGTTTCAATACCAGAACCACCTGCTTCAGCGCCATAAAGCTTCACGTCTTTATCTTCAATAAAAGGATAAAATGTGCCAATCGCATTAGAACCGCCTCCAACACAAGCAACCAAAGCATCTGGTAAACGGCCTTCTTTCGCTAAAATTTGTTGTTTAATTTCAGTTCCAATCACACTTTGGAAATCACGCACCATTTGTGGGAAAGGATGTGGCCCCAATACTGAGCCCATTAAATAATGAGTATCATCAACATGTGCAACCCAGTAACGCAACGCTTCATTTACTGCATCTTTTAATAAACCTTCACCACTCGTAACCGGAACAACTGTGGCGCCGAGTAATTCCATTCGGAAAACATTCAACTGTTGGCGAGCGATGTCTTCTTCGCCCATAAAGATGGTACATTCCATATCAAAGAGTGCGCAAACTGTCGCGGTTGCTACACCGTGTTGACCGGCACCTGTTTCTGCAACAATTTTACGCTTACCCATTCGTTTAGCTAATAAGGCTTGACCCAACGCATTGTTAATTTTGTGAGCACCTGTGTGGTTCAAATCTTCCCGCTTCAAATAAATTTTGGCACCACCTACATAGTCTGTTAAGCGTTCAGCAAAATAAAGCGGTGTTTCACGACCAACATACTCTTCTAAGTAATAAGCGAGTTCTTTTTTAAACGCTGGATCGTCTTGATATTTTTTATAGGCGTCATTCAATTCCAATACTGATTCCATTAATACTTCTGGTACATAACGTCCGCCGTATTCGCCAAAATGGCCACCTTCATCTGGATAATTATAAGTCATTGTTTTCGTCCTCCTTAGATCGCACCGTCTGAATAAATGCTCTGATTTTTGTTACATCTTTCTTACCATCGGTTTCAACACCACTACTCACATCAACAACTGTCGGCTTTACATTTTCAATCGCTTCCCCGACATTTTCAGCTGACAATCCTCCAGCCAACCATAGATCGGGGTGTTTCACATTATGCAATTGCGTCCAATCAAAAACAGTTCCACTACCCGGTTGAGGTGAATCGACTAAAACCGTTTGATAGGCAATCGCTTCCTCTAATTTAGCGAGAGGAACTGCTCTAATAACTGGTACCGTGATATTTTCTAACACCGGCACCTCTCCATGAATTTGAACACCATCAAGATGGATGGTTTCAATCGCTTCTAGTATGTTAGCAGTTGTTGGTGAAACAAACACACCAATCACCTTCACTCTAGAAGGTATCACACAACGAATTTTTTTGGCTTCTTCAAAAGAAACTTGACGCCGACTTGGAGCAAGTACAAAACCGATATAGTCAGCTCCTGCTTCGACTACGGTTAACGCCGTAGCCGTGTCCATCACACCACAAATTTTAATCTTAGTCATTAAAAGACCTCCTTTAAAACATCCGCTTGGCGCATCATCCCTTCACCGATCAATACACCGTCAACTCCTACAGCTTTTATTTCTAAAATATCAGCCGGACTTAGCATCCCGCTTTCCGAAATAACCGTAATATTATCAGGTATTAATGTTTTTAAACGTTTGGTCGTTGCTAGATCTACAGCAAAAGTTTTTAAGCTCCGATTGTTAATACCAATCATTTGAGGATTCAACAACAAAGCTTGTTCTAATTCATTTTCATCATGTACTTCTACTAATACATCTAATGCTAACTCTCGAGCAAAGTGGTATAAGCTTTGGAGTTTTTCTGGTGACAAAGCAGCTACTATTAATAATACAATATTTGCGCCTGCACTTTTAGCTTTCAACAGATGCGCTGAGGTTGTCACAAAATCCTTACATAATAACGGCAGTTTCACTGCTTTACGAATGGCAATTAGGTCAGCAAAATCACCCTTAAAATAATAAGGTTCGCATAATACTGAAATAGCACTTGCCCCTAAGGCTTCGTATCTTTTAGCTTGTGCGACAACGTCCACATTTTCATCAATCATGCCTTTTGATGGCGATGCGCGCTTGATTTCAGCAATGAGACGAAATGGATTATTATTCGTATTATTAGTAAAGACTGCTGTATTGTGCAAGTTTATCGTATGTGTTTCACTGGCATATTTTGCTACTCGTTCACTATTTTTTGTAATAATATCCTCTAAAATACTCATGCTTCAATCGCCCCCGTTGTTTTTTGTAAGTAATGTAAGTGTGCCAATGCTTCATTTGAATCGATTGCTGCTTCTGCCAATAGGATAGCTTCTTCGAATGAATCCGCTCGTTGTGCGGCCACTAGTCCAATTGCACTGTTTAACACAACCGCTTCACGATACGCACCTTTTTCACCAGCGAGCACATTTTTTAATATTTCTGCATTAAAAGCCACATCTTTACCGACTAATTCACTATTCAAACGTTGTGTCATCCCCAATTTTTGTGGGTCTAATGTTGTCACTTTATAGCTGTTGTTTTCAACGATTGCCAGCGTGTTCTCACCTTCTAATGAGGCTTCATCAAGACCACCATAACCATGTACAACAATCGCTTTTTTACGACCTAATGCCACTAATACTTCTGCCATCGGTTCAACTAAATCACGACGATAAACACCCACCACTTGATAGTCTAACTGATAAGGGTTTGTTAAAGGGCCGATGATATTGAAAATTGTCGGTATCCCTAACGAACGTCTCACGCGCATCACTTGTCCCAAATGCGGATGCACATGCGGTGCAAATAAGAATGTCATACCGTTGCTTTGTAATTGACGATCGATTTCTGTTGCACTTGCATTTAAAGAAACATCAACGGCTTCTAACACATCAGCACTTCCGCTTTTACTAGAAATCGAACGATTGCCGTGTTTCGCTACTTTTACACCTGCGGCTGCAATCACGAATGCAGAGGTCGTTGAAATATTGAACGTTCCAGAACGATCACCACCGGTACCGCAATTACACATTAATTCTCGATGTTTTTGTGGCAGTGGCATGGCATGTGCACGCATCGCTTGCACAATCCCAGCTATTTCCGGTGCTGTTTCACCTTTCACTTTTAAAGCGATTAAAAAAGCGGCTACTTCACTATCAGATAACGTATTGTCAAATAAACGATTACCTGCGACACGGGCTTCATCCATTGATAAATCATGGCCCTCTGTTAATAATGTTAAGTAGTTTGTAAACGGAACTTGTGTACGGCAACGTGCAACAAAGTTTTCAATTAAACGTTGGCCTTCTTTTGTTCCGATTGATTCAGGATGAAATTGCAAACCATACAAAGGCAGCTCACGATGCGTTATTCCCATGATTTCACGATCATCTTCTGCACGAGCAACGATATCAAACGTTTCTTCCAAACCTGCTTCTTCAACAATCAAGGAATGGTAACGCATCGCTTCAAAACCATCGGGCATTTCTTTAAAGATACCGGTATTATCATGTAAAACCTTACTTGTTTTCCCGTGCTTGATTTGTTGGGCAGTCGTTACTTTATAACCATAGGCACTTGCTAATGCTTGATGACCTAAGCAAATTCCTAAAATAGGGAATGTCTCACCTAATTCTTTAATAATAGCAATACAAATCCCCGCATCTTCCGGTCGACCCGGACCTGGTGATAACACAATACCTATCGGTTGTTTTTGCTTAATTTCTGCAATCGTGATGGCATCGTTACGCACCACCTCTACCTCTTCACCAGCTTTTGTTAATTGATGATAAATATTGTATGTGAATGAATCATAATTATCGATTAAAAGAATCATAACGCGCTACCTCCATCAATGCTTTCGCTTTATTTAATGTCTCTTCGTATTCTTTTGCTGGTACTGAATCCAGTACAACACCGGCGCCAGCTTGTACATGTAAGGTCTCTTCCTTCACAACCATTGTTCGAATGGCCAAGGCAAAATCCATATCACCATTAAATGAGAAGTAACCCACACCCCCACTGTATATGCCACGTTTAACCTGTTCCATTTGATTAATTAAACGCATCGCTGCAATTTTTGGTGCACCGCTCACAGTGCCAGCTGGTAATCCTGCACGCAATGCATCGAAAGCCGTATGTCCTTGTTTTAAAATCGCACTTACTTCTGAAACGATATGCATCACATCACTGTACTTTTCAACAGTCATTAATTTTGTGACTTCAACTGTTCCATTTTCTGCCATCCGTCCAACATCGTTTCTTGCTAAATCAACAAGCATTGTGTGCTCTGCCACTTCTTTTTCGTCAGCCATCAGCTCAGCGGCTAAAATATCATCTTCAGCTGGTGTTGCACCTCGTCGTCTCGTTCCTGCGATTGGTTTCATCGTTATCGTTTGACCATGAACAGCAACCACACTTTCTGGTGATGATCCAATAATCGTACACCCATCCATCTCAAGATAATATAAGTAAGGGGAAGGATTCCGACGTTTCAGACGACGATAGATTTCAAAGGTATCACCTGTATAGTTTGCACTCATGCGTTGTGAGGGGACCACTTGGAAGATTTCACCTTGACGAATAGCTGCTTGTGCTGTTTCAACCATTTCCTCAAAAGCACTTTGTCCAATAGCACTTGTAAACGCTGTGACTTGTACTTCACCTTTCGACAATTGCGATTCTTTTTGTAGCTCTGTTGCCAACGCGTCGACTTTTTCTTGCGATTCAATACTTGTGATAAAAACCGTTTGGTCGATGTGATCAAAGACTACCATTTCTTTGTATAGATACAGCTGTGCTTCCGGCAAATCTAACGGATCTGGAAGATACTCGCCAATGTTTTCATATTGATGAATCGTTTCATAGCCAACATATCCAAGCGCACCACCGATAAATGGAAAACGATGATCATTCACAACATTTTCTGACATTCTTTTTTCAACTTCATCCAAAAATAATGCAGTGCTTGGTCGACCATTATATGCTGTATTGCCTTCTGTTAACGTGATTTTATCCACTGGATTTTGACTGATAAATGAGTAACGGCCGTTCAATCCAAATTTTAATGAACTTTCAAGTAATGCTTTATTTTTGCCTGTTAATTGCTTGAACACACGTACTGGTGTTAATTCATCCGCTTCTATTTCTTTAATGTATAATGGCATAAGATGCCTCCTCTTTTATAGTTAATCAGTAAAACAAAAAAACGTCCTCTTACAAAAAACCAGATTGGTCTCTTGTAAGAGGACGTTTTATCGCGGTGCCACCTCAATTAGAAGCAAAGAAAAAACACTATGGCTTTTATCTTGTAACTCCTCACTCTTTGGATACTAACATATCCTATCTCTGTAACGGGAGATCCCGAATTTGCTTACTTTAATTTCAGCAAATCTCTCGAAAGTCCATTCATTATAGGTGTACCTATCGGCTCTCACTATTCCGACTCGCTCAAAGGTACTTAACCATATAACTACTACTCTTTCTCAACGATTTATATCTGTTTAACTAACTTAGGACTATCATACATTACTTGATTCAGAAATGCAAGTCCGTATTTATTTAATCGACAAATACAATTTCTTCTATTACTTCAACATCTTCATCTAATGTTTGGATAACAGGGCAGTTGCCAGCAATCAAGCGTGTTGCTTTTTGAATTTTAGCATGTGCTGATTCATCCGCACGAATTTCGAATGTAATATCGATCGATTTGATTGGATTTGCACGTTTTTCTTCGTTACGTTCATACGTCATTGTTGTTTTCAAAATTTCATATGTTACGTGTTGTTTATCTAGAATACTTTCTAATACATAGGTTGCACATGCAGACACTGCAACAACCGTTAATTCAACTGGTGAATAACCTAAATCACGTTTCAAAACCATTTTTCCTTCTGGTAAAGCAATTTCTAATCCATCTTTTCCTGGTAAAAGTTCAATCATAGCTTGTCATCTCCTATAAAGTTACTGTGTTTTATTTTATAGGTTTATTATAGGCTAATTTTTAAAAATAACAACCAATCTGCCCACTATTATTTTATGTTGTCTTTAAAAAACAGAGAGGTTGTACTTTTTCACAAGTTCCATTAAGAAATCTACACCTGCCACACTATTTCCAACTGTATCAATCGCTGGGCCATACAGACCGATCCCAATAGGTCCCTTTAAATCTTCAATCATCCCACTTTTAACGACAGCGATGATTGCTCCTGAAACGCCACTTTTTGCAGGTAAACCAACAAATGCAGCAAATTTACCAGAAGAATTATACATTCCACATGTTAACATTAATGCTTTTGATACTTTTAAAATAGCACCATCAATACAGATGCGTTCATTTTGACCATCTTGTGCAAAAAAGAGCGCAATTTCTGCTAAATCACCCACTGTCACTTCAATCGAGCACAGTTGTAAATAAGTTTGAATCGCATTCTCAACACCAGCTTCTAAGTAACCATTGGCTTTTAAAATATAAGCGATGGCACGATTATGATCTGCTGAATCATATTCTGATTGATAAATTTTTTGGTTAATTGTAATTTCTTTTTGTAATAATTTTTCTAAAAATGACGTCACGACTTCTACTTTTTCAGTTGGCGTTTCACCCGGTAAAAGTGATGCTACCGTAATGGCACCCGCATTTATCATCGGATTGAACGGCTTCGTATTTGCACTTTCTAGGCGCACAATCGAATTAAAAGAATCGCCTGTTGGTTCAACATCAACAAAATCCATCATCATCGTCAAACCATGATGATCTGCCGCTAGCATAAAACTAATTACTTTGACAACGCTCTGAAGTGTAAAGGTCGTTTCTGTATCACCATACTCATACGATTGATTAATGTCCGTTAAACAAACAGAAAATTGTTGCCCATCTGCCTCTGCCAAAGCAGGAATATAGGTCGCCACTTTTCCATTAACTGTTTTTAGCGTACTGTTGTGAACTAAATCAATTAAGTTTTCTCTCATCACATACCTCGCTCTTCTGGGATTAATGAAACATATGTTTCACCGTTAAGTCGTTCTGTTAATTCATTTTTAGCCGCTTGAATAACAGCTGGATGTTCAGCCGCATGAATTGCCGTATTTGCCATCAATTCAGCCGCATATAACATTCCTTTATGGCCAATCGATGTTTTACCATGTGACACGACTTGCCATGTATGTGGAGGTGTCCCGATTGTCCAACACGAAGTAGCTACTTGTATTGTAGGCACTTTCCAGCTCACATCGCCAACATCAGTAGATGCCATCATCGTGCTTTCTGGTAATAACGGAATAGGGAAATGATTGATTTTTTTATCCCCTAATAAGGTCAACAACGTTTTCGGGAACAGAGCCGTAGCTTCTGCTTGCGTTTGTTCATCAAACGTTTCGTAAATAGCTGCTGCATACTCATATTCTTCTTCACTGTATTCTAATGGCGTCACCGTATTTAATTGCTCCTGCATCACATTTGCTAATACTGTATTAGGAATAAGATTCGAAGCTGCACCTTTAAATTCATAGGACATTGTTGTTTCTGTCATTAATGCGGCACCTTCCGCTATTTTTTCAACGCGTTTGAACACATCCATTACTTGTGCTTTTTTGGGCGCACGAATTAAATAGGAAACCTCTGCATAAGGTTGCACAACATTCGCTGACATTCCACCGCTATTAGTAATCGCATAATGCATCCGCACATCGCTCTCGACATGCTCGCGTAAAAAGTTAACCCCTACATTCATCAGCTCGACTGCATCCAACGCACTACGACCAAGATGTGGTGCAGCTGCGGCATGAGAACTTTTACCATAAAATTTAAAATCAACAGCATAATTTGCTAATGTGGCAATATTCATCACAGCATTCGCTGTGTTCGGATGCCATGATATCGCCAAATCAACATCGTCAAAGACACCCGCTTTTGTCATAATCGCTTTTCCTGATCCCGTTTCTTCAGCAGGGCAGCCATAATAACGAACGGTAATTGGTGCACCCGTCTCGGCAATGTATTCTTTAAGTGCACAAGCAGCTGCAAATGACCCTACCCCTAATAGGTTATGGCCACAGCCATGACCATTCCCCTCTTTTTCTATCGGTGCATATGCTGTTACACCATTTACCTGGCTTAATTGTGACAAGGCATCATATTCTCCTAAAAAAGCAATAATAGTCGGACCCGTTCCGAATTCACCTAGAATAGCGGTTTCTAATCCCGCTACGTTTTTTGTCACTGAAAAACCTTCAGAAAGCAATGCTTCTTCCATGGTAGTCACTGCGTATTTTTCTTCAAAATACACTTCAGGAACATCCCAAATTTTATCGCTTAACGCTGTAAAAATAGCAGCTTTATCTTTTATAAATGAGTGTGTGTTAAACATTTGAAACCCTCTCTTCTTTTAAATTCGATTTGATTGATAGTAGCGCAAAAATACAAATCATCGCAAAAATAATCAATAACCAAAAGGCGGCATTGTATGAACCATTGAAAAAATCGACCATAAAGCCCATTGCAGCTGGGGTAATAAACCCTGCTAATTGTCCGCCCGTGTTCGCCATCCCCATTGCTGTTGCTGTGATATCTTGTGGAATCGTTTTTAAAACAAACGACGGCAAAAGTAATGTGATGTAAGTCATTAATATTGTAACAATACATTGGTAAAAAATAAACATCCCGATACTGTTAGAGTGGAACATTAAAAATAAAAAGCCAGCGATACCAACAGCAAAAACAGCTCCAATTACTTTATTTTGTTGCAATGTTAATTTATCAATCACAATCCCGAAGATAAGCATACCACTAAGCATTAACACCCCAGGAATTAATTGCAAATACCCAATCGATAATAAATCAAGTCCACGTTCATTCGTTAAATAACTAGGCATCCATGAACTTAGCCCCCAATTGACCGCATAAATTGTAAAATAAGAAACCAGTAGGCTCCACATAAAAGGCATCGTTATTAATTTTTTTAGAATACCTTTATTTTCACCAGTAACTGATAGTCCCCTCGCTGCTTCCACGGTTGTATCCGGCACTTGAATATAACGCCAATATAAAAATGCTATTACTGCTCCAATCAAACCCGTGATAACAAACAACAGGCGCCACCCAATCAATCCTAATAAGACTGCAGATATCAGTGGTACTAACATTGCCATTATTGCTGCAGATGCTAATAAAAGTGACATGGCACGACTGCGCTCATTCTTCGGGAAGATGGTGGCAATAATCTTTGATGCCGCTGGCTGAAAACCGCCTTCACCAATACCGAATAAGAAACGGATAACAATCAATGCACTAAAAGACCAGGCAACAGCCGTTAATCCGGTGAAAATAGACCAGATAATCACAGCTGTCAATAGAATTTTTTTCGCACCATATTTATCCGCTAATAACCCACCTGGCATTTGCATAATTGCATACCCTAAAAAAAACGAACTCAGTACAACTCCTGTTTGTGTCGCTGTTAAAGCAAGATCGTTTGCAATATCAACAACCGCATAATTAATTAAATAACGGTCCAAATTTCCAATTGCCCACCCTAAGAATAGCAATAATAACACGGTTTTTCTTGTCTTTTTTAATAATACTGTCGACTCCATTTTTAACCTCCATTGGCACTTTTGTGTATTTGACCACACCTGTTACAAGTACGCTTTATTAATAGTTTTTTACATCACATAATTTCACTAATAAATTATCCATTATAATTTTGCGCAATTAACTATTTAATTATAATATCATATAACTATCTATAAAATAAATAGTATCAATTAAAAATTAATAAATTGCAAAAAACACAACTTTTTAACTAAACAAAAATGATTAAATTGTTTTAAAAAATAATAAATTTTATAAAAAGGTTGGCAAGGTTCATTTTCGGTCTTATACTAGTATAGAATGGAGTGAGAAACGTGTCAGAATTTAACTTAACAAAAAAATATATTGAAGAAACTTGTAGTTACGAACCAGATTTCTTCAATCAAATAAGAGACAGTATTATTGCAGCAGGTATCAATGAAATGAGCATTGACGCCGATTCAGCACAATTTTTACGTGTTCTCTTAAAAACCACAGGCGCAAAAAACGTACTCGAATTAGGTACACTAGGTGGCTATAGCGCGATTTTATTTGCGTCTATTATCCCAGCTACAGGTCATGTCACAACAATAGATAACGATGTCCGTTACCAACCCCTATCGCAAGGAAATGCTGAAAAAACAGGCTACAAAGATAAAATTACTTTTATTTGTAATGATGGCTTAAAGGCGATGGAACAATTAGCATCAGAAGGCGCGACCTTTGATTTCTTCTTTATCGATGCTGCTAAAAATAGCTATATCAACTATTATGAATGGGCATTGTCCATGGCAAAACCAGGTGCAATGATTGTTGCCGACAATACGTTATGGAAAGGTGAAGTCCCTGATCCTGATAAAACATCTAACCCTATCCGTGCTATGCGCCGTTTCAATGAATACGTCTCTCAAGATGAACGAGTGGATGTTATTATTACTACTACTGGCGATGGTATGACTCTTGCCCGCGTTAAATAAGCCAAAAACCACCCTCCATAAGGGTGGTTTTACTTTAGTTATAATTTTGTTACGCGATACATTTTAAAGGTTGCGACTGAAAAAACAATCAAACCTAGCCAAATTAATGAGAAGCTGATGGCATGTGTCACTGTAAAAGCTTCATGATAGACTAATACGCCTAGTAAAAGACTGATAGTCGGTCCAATATACTGCATGAATCCCATCATGCTCAACGGGATATTACGAGCTGTGAAGGCAAATAATAGCAGTGGCACCGCTGTTACTATACCTGAAGAAACCACAAGTGCCCACATACCAAGCGTCGCATGATTGGTCACGAAACTTTGATCTGAATTGATAAAATAGAACCATGCAATCAAAGCAAATGGTGTTACAAATAACGTTTCAACCGCAAGCCCTTCAATTACTGCATAATCCATTTTCTTTTTAAGCAGACCATAAAATCCAAATGATAAAGCTAAAGTTAATGAAATATATGGGAAAGCACCTAAACTTAGTGTCATTACCATTACACCGATAAAAGCAAGGACTACTGCAATGACTTGTGCGCGTGCTAATTTTTCTTTTAAGAAGATGACTCCGAGTAAAATACTAATAATAGGGTTAATATAATAACCTAAACTTGTTTGTAAGATATGATTATTGTTGATTGCCCAAATAAACGTAAACCAGTTTGTTGAGATTAGTAATGACACAAGTAACATCATCAATAGTTTTTTTGGGTGGCGGAATAAGTCTGTTATGATTCTGACAAATGATTGCCATTTTTTTGATAAAACAACTGCAATTAACATGAAAACTGATGCCCAAATAATGCGTTGAGATAATATTTCCATTGGTAATACATCACTTAATAATTTAAAAAAGAGCGGTATAAAGCCCCATAGTGTATACGTTAGTATGCCACTTAAAATACCAGCTTTTGTTTTGCGTTCGTTCATGTTCTATGCTCTCCTCACTACAGTTAAAATAATAAAAAGGAGACAAAACCATGAAGGTTTTGTCCCCTTTAACAGTGTTAATTATGCTTCTTGAGCTACAGGGTAGACAGAAACTTTTTTCTTGTCACGACCTACGCGTTCGAATTTAACAACACCATCAACTTTTGCGAATAAAGTATCATCGCCACCACGACCTACGTTAGCGCCTGGGAAAATACGCGTACCACGTTGACGATATAAAATCGAACCACCGCTTACGAATTGTCCGTCAGCACTCTTAGCGCCTAAACGCTTAGATTGTGAATCACGACCGTTGGCAGTAGAACCGCCACCTTTTTTATGGGCAAAATATTGGATATTTAATTTTAATAACATATGTTTCACCTCCAGCTATTTTTTATCTGAATAAATTCAGCATAACTTGCTTCTAAGGTAGTGAACTGTGTTAATAGAGCTTCCGCTAACAATTGAACATCTCTATGGGCCTCATCTGATAAATCAACGGGTAGTGAATAATAAAGGTAACCTCCATCATCCTCTTCTTCAATATGCGGTAGTTGGTCAATATGCAAACTAATTGCATTAATCATCCCAAAAATCACAGTTGAAGCACCTGCACATACTAAATCTTTACCAGATTCCGCATAATCAGCGTGTCCTGTCATTTCTATCGCAACGATTTCCTTTGATTCTTTCAATCGGTTTACATTTACTTTTATCACACGTCATCAGTCCTTAATCGTCTTTTACTTAAGCGTTGATTTTACCAATCGTTACTTTTGTATAAGGTTGACGGTGACCTTGTGTTTTGTGATAGTTTTTCTTAGGCTTGAATTTGAAAACGATAACTTTCTTTTGGCGACCGTGTTTTTCAACAGTACCAGTTACAGTTGCGCCTTCAATCAAAGGAGCACCAACCTTAACTGAATCACCACCAACGAATAATACTTCGTCGAATGTAATTTCAGCTCCAGCTTCAACATCTAATTTCTCGATGTAGATTACTTGGCCTTCTTCAACTTTTAATTGTTTACCACCTGTTTTAATAATTGCGTACATTCTTTGCACCTCCTCTTGATTACTTAGACTCGCCACTTACAGGCGACACTGGGTTCTTAATACCTGAAATGAGCGGTTACAGTAGCACGGGTGCTACATACATAACATATCTTAATATATCATATCAGCTGTTCATCGTCAATGATTAATCAGATTATTTTTTGATTTCTGCAATCATTTCTATTTCTACTAAAGCATTTTTAGGTAATGCTGCAACTTCAACACAACTACGAGCCGGACGAACCTCTCCTAGAGCAGCAGAATACGCTTCATTCAATTCAGCAAAACCACCTAAATCAGTTGTGAATATTGTTGTTTTAACAATATTTGAATAGTTTCCACCACAACTTTCTAGTAAAGCCTTGATGTTTTTCATGACTTGATCTGTTTGTTCCGCGATTGTTTCGCCAACCATTTCACCCGTTTGTGGATCCAACGGAATTTGTCCTGAAAAGAAATGTAAATCGCCAACTATTTGACCCTGAGAATATGGACCTATTGCTTGTGGTGCATCTAATGTTTGAATGGTTTTCATTGTTGTTCCTCCTTAGTTATGATGTTCTCATTGTATCATATTTTTATTTTAACTCAGCAAACAAAAGTGAACCTTTTTTGTCAGAGGATAGACTGTTATCAACTGGAAATAAGGTTTTTTCTTAGCGATTATAGAGGTTAAGCGTTTCAATGTCATCAACAGGATTTTTTTCATACGATACGATTGATTTATGCCCATGAAAACATTACTTCTACCAACATAAAAAGAGTGAACCTTTTTAAAGGTTCACTCTAGTCTCTATGCTTTTTTACCGAATAAGCGTTGGAAAAACCCTAATTTCTTTTCTTTAATGTCCATTAGAGGCACTGATTCGCCCTGTATACGTCGCGCAATATTGCGGTAACCTATTGAGGCCTTTGATGTGTTAGATAGCACTACAGGCTGTCCACTATTTGAAGATTCAATCACGGCTTCATCGTCCAGAATTATTCCTAATAATTCAATAGATAAATGTGATGTAATATCTTCAATTGTCATCGAACGGCCGTCTTCAACCATATTCACACGAATACGATTAACAATCAATTTTGGTGCTGGCATTTCTTGCTGCTCCAACAAACCAATAATTCGATCAGCATCACGTACTGATGAGATTTCTGGCGTAGCTACAACAATTGCTCGATCAGCTCCAGCAATAGCATTCTTAAAGCCTTGCTCGATACCGGCTGGGCAATCAAGAATGATATAATCATAATCTTCACGCATACTGTCAATGAGCGTCTTCATCTCATCTCCTGTAATAGCATCTTTATCTGAATTTTGAGCTGCGGGAAGTAAGAATAAATCACCATCAAAACGCTTGTCTTTAACTAACGCTTGATGTAATTTGCAACGACCTGCAACAACATCCACAATATCATAGACAATACGGTTTTCTAACCCTAGAATAACATCGAGGTTTCGCAAACCAATATCCATATCAATTAGGCAAACTTTCTTTCCTTGCAACGCAAGTGCTGTACCTAGATTAGCGGAAGTTGTCGACTTACCGACGCCACCTTTTCCAGATGTAATAACGATTGCCTCGCCCACGTTTAGCGTCCCCCTTTTTCAACTGCAAAAATCGATTTCACGTCACTATATTTACTCAATTCTTCAATTGCAATATTATTTTCTTTATCTAAGTACGCAACGGACATTCGCGATGATAATGCAATTGCTTCTTCTTTATCAATCGTTCGAACACTCGAAGCAATTCGTAGCTGTGCTGGGTAATGAAAACAACCCATGATAACAGCTTTCATATTACCATTTTTTCCTGCGTGTATTGTTCCCTTTACATCACCTAATACAAACGCATGCTCAATAACTTCAACATGACCGCCAGGATTCACCTCTCCAACAACAAGGATATGCGCCTGTGATTCAACCAATTGTCCCGAACGAATTAAACGTGAGACAGGAAAAACCTCATCTTCATGCTTCCACTTTTTAGCTGCTGCTCTCGTCATAACAGACGTTTGGATGCGACTTACTATTAAATCACTTTCGTCATGAATGATACGAATAATCTGTTCTTGAAAATCTTTACTTAAAATTCTAGCACCTGTTTCAACAATTACGGGTGAACGTTTAGACGTTTCATCTACCGTCTTATTTTTTCTTGTACTTAACATCGTTTTTAATTCATTTATCAATTCTTTATAGCCCGATTCATCGGATAGATTAAGAACAATACCATCTTTCGTGCCTTTTAATTGAACAGGTTTTTTATCCATCATAGAACCTCCCTAGATTTATAATCTATGCATCATAATTTAACATGTGTAGAGGATAATCCTTTGGTTTCACGTTTCCAACGTTTAAGTAATAACGTAAATGGAAAGTAAATAATTAGAAAATAAGCAATATTAAATAATAATGTCGTTGTCAATCGCGTTGTCACATAAGGTAAAAACGCTATTGATACACTCTTCATACTTGAAAATATCAGGTAGGCTCCAAACTCACTTATTGCCACACCGAAAATTGAAACAAGCAGAATCATAATAAATGTTCCTTGAAGATAATGAAGTAATTTTTGCGAAATATAAACAACAACTGGAAATAACGCAAAGTAAATGCCAATAATTCCGATGTTATATATATCATATACTAATCCTAATACCAATGCATAAATCATCACTTGGTTTCTTGGTAAATAAACAACCATCATCACTAACATCACAATAATGAAATGAGGAATGAATCTCGTCTCACCATAAAAAAGTGTGCGTGCAAAGTAGAAGCTGACTGTATTTTCAAGAATGAAAACCAAACCCATAATGATAGGCAGAAGGATTCTTGCAGGTATTCTATTCATGCGAGCTCCTCCTTAACCTATGAATCTGTATCCACTGTTCTTTTAGCAACAAATACCGTATCAAAATCATACAAATCAGCTTCAGTTTTTATATTAGCTGTTTGTGATAAACCAAACTGATCATTCTCAACATCTTTAATTTCACCAATTAAAAGACCTGCTGGGAAACGACCACCGTAACCTGTTGTTACGACTTTTTGACCTTTTTTATATTTTTGATCAATGGGTAATTGCGTTAATTGAATGGTATTTTCTTCTTTATTGTAACCACTTACGATACCATAAGCTTTTTTATTATCTTTACCTTGGATTGCAGCAGAAATACGCGTTCTTGAATCTGAAGAACTTAAAAGCTCAACTGAGGATGATTTAGCACTGACAGATTTAATTTTACCAACTAAACCTTTCCCAGTAGTAACAGCCATATTCGGCTTAATACCATCAAGCGAACCTTTGTTGATTGTCACTTGATCAAACCAACCGTCTGGATCACGAGAAATAACAAGTGCTGAAATCGGATCGAATTCAGATAACGTGCTTTTAACATCTGTTTGTTGTTTGAGTTCTGCATTTTCACGTTTTAGCGTGACAACATCACTTTGCAACTGTCCAAGTTGTTCAACTTGTTCTTTTAATGATTTGTTTTCCTCATAAGTAGAACTCAAATCTTTTGCACCAGAAAAAATACCGACAACAAAATTTACTGGTTTGGAAATAATATTAGATGCAAATCCAACAACATCATATACAAAAAGCTCTGGCAAAGAAGCATTTTCACGATCACGTGAAGTAAATCCAACCAGACTTACAAATAAGACTACTGCAACTAGTAGAATCAATAAACGTTTATTCAAGAAAAAACGTGGCATAACAACACCTCAACATATTTAATTTGATATTAATGGATAATGAATAAGACAGCAAATTACACTGTCTTAGTTCAGAATTTATCTAGATTTTTTAGCGTTTTTAAACAAATCAATATTATCTAATGATTTACCTGTACCAATTGCTACACAATCCAATGGATCTTCTGCAATAACGACTGGCATGTTTGTTTCCTCTGAGATTAAGCGATCAATGTTGTGTAACAATGCGCCACCACCTGTTAGGACGATTCCTCTGTCCATAATATCAGCAGCTAATTCAGGAGGCGTACTTTCTAATGTTGTTTTAACAGCATCAATTACTTGCATAACTGAATCGTGTAAAGCTGTGCAAATTTCAGCTGCTGTAATTTCAATTGTTTTCGGTAAACCAGTCACTAAATCACGACCACGAATATCGGTTGTTTGTTTTTCTAAACCTTCAACATTAGCTGATCCAATTTCCATTTTAATTTGCTCTGCAGTACGCTCACCAATTAATAGGTTATATGTTTTTCTAATGTAATTAACAATCGCTTCATCTAATTTATCACCAGCCGTACGTTCTGATACAGCAGTAACGATACCACCAAGTGAAATAATCGCAACTTCAGTTGTACCACCACCGATGTCCACTACCATACTACCCGTAGGTTCCCAAACAGGTAATCCCGCTCCAATTGCAGCAGCGAATGGTTCTTCAATCGTATAAGCATCACGAGCGCCTGCTTGACGAGTTGCATCAATTACTGCACGCTCTTCAACCCCAGTTACTCCAACTGGTATACAAATCATTACATGCGGTTTACCAATACCCATGCCTTTGTTTAACTTATTAATGTAATATTTCATCATTGCTGCGGTAATATCATAATCAGCAAT
This sequence comes from Brochothrix sp., assembly GCF_017549435.1. Classification (NCBI taxonomy): domain Bacteria; kingdom Bacillati; phylum Bacillota; class Bacilli; order Caryophanales; family Listeriaceae; genus Brochothrix; species Brochothrix sp. The sequence goes on along the minus strand of NZ_JAFYUW010000118.1, from coordinate 12,769 downwards.
AACTCCGTCTTTCATTGGACGAATTGCAACGATGTTACCTGGTGTACGACCAATCATGTTACGTGCGTCACTTCCGACAGCTACGATTTGACCTGAATCTTTATTAATTGCAACTACAGATGGTTCACGTAAAGCGATACCTTTACCTTTTACATATACCAATGTGTTTGCTGTCCCTAAATCTATACCAATATCCTTGCTTCCGAAATTAAACATTTTTTCAGACTCCTTTAAAAGTTGATTTTTATCGTATTCTCTATATTATTATTCATCATTTCAATTCAATGTGTCTCTAACTTTTGTCACTCTATCATTATATCATATACTGTATGTGAATCCATCATATCAAATACATACAATCACACTGTTCTTTTTATAATGCCTCAGCTAAAAATGAAACTAACCATCATGTTCACTATTTTAACATAGCTATCCTTTTTTTAAAATAAATTGTCGGCTAAAAACAACATATTGACTGTATTTCTCTATTTTTGTATAAAACAAACGTAAAAAGACGAACGTTTGTATGCCTTTTTCAAACAAATACGCCTGCCCGCTTCATGCTATAAAATTTTCCATCACCAATAATAATATGATCAATCATACGTATCCCCAACAATAAACCACTTTCATGCAAACGAACCGTCGCTTTTTCATCCGCTAAGGAAGGTGTGACATCGCCAGAGGGATGATTATGAAAACAAATAAAGCTCACTGCATCATATTGTAACGCCTTAAGATAAACTTCACGTGGGGAAATCATCGTTTCATTAACACCTCCAATATACAATGTTTTGCGTTTTAATAAATGATTTTTAGAATTAAGATATAAACAAACAAAATGTTCTTGTTTAAGATAGCGCATATCAGACATTACCACACCGACCGCATCTTCAGGTGTTTTAATAACTTTTTTTATTTCAAAAGGAACTTTAGCAAAGCGGCGTCCAAATTCGAGAGCCGCCAGTATTTGCGAAGCTTTAACAGGACCGATCCCATTAATTGTCATCAACTCACTGTGTGTCGTAGTATGCAAATCGGCTAGTTCTTGATAATTATGCAATACATTTATCGCCAATTCACTTACAGGCAATGCGCGTGTACCTGATTGTAAGATAACCATGAGTAATTCTTGCAACGAGAGTTCGGCAGCTCCACCATTTATTAAGCGCTCACGTGGCAAATCGACTAAAGCTGATTGTGTGCCCATCGAAAAACCTCCTCCATTATTATTACTATATAAAAACTACTCCCAATAAAAGGGCAAAATGGTACTAATCCTTGGCGATCCATTAAAATGACATAAACCAGCGCTAACACTGCGGATAATCCCACAAAAAACATAAAAGTTATCACATCCATCCATGTGCTCAAAGCCGCAAATAACCAAATATCACCGCTTCCTAGCGAATGACGAAAGATTATATATAATAAAACACACAACAGTAAAGGGATTAAAATCGTACCCTCACATGCCGTTTCTCTGAGATACAAACCAATCATCATTATAACGACAACTATCGGGATGGGTATATGCAACGTCTGATAATCGACAAGCGTCATCCAAAAAAGCAATAGCACTACTATACCTTCAAGTAGATTCGTCAACGTTATTTCGAATCCTAGAGGTAGCATTAAAACGACAACTATAACTTCTGTTATAAAATATTTTTTTGAAATAATCCCATTGCAACACGAAGCTCGTCCTCTCAATAACATAAAGCTAATAAGGGGAATTAAATCAATTACCTTTAAACGCACCAAACACTGATCACAACACGAACGTTTTCGCCACCATGATTTTTGATTACAATAATTTTCAACACTCCAATAGATGAAAGAACTCAACATAAAACCAATTATAATCATCGTTTTCTCCTTTGCTGTTAGTATAACAACTAGGATTGCTTGTACCTAAAGCTCAATTTGCATTTTTATTCTGTGAGACTCTACTAAAATCACCATTAAAACAAGACAAACAGCCTTTTTTTCGCAGTACTTCTATTTAAAATAAAAAAACACCCCTAACACTAGTTGATAACTAGCATTAGAGATGCTTCGGTATAATTCTATTTAATCGTTGCAGCGATACGCTTTAGTAAGAAGGCTCTTACTTCAGCAATAAAGTAGAGTGAGCCTGTTATTGAAACAACAGCTGCTTCTGCTTTCGCTTTATTTATCAGTTCGAGCAGCGTACTTTGCCATTCTACTTCTACCTGAACGTTTAACTTTTCTGACTTCACTTGTAACTCCGCTGCAGTTAATGCTCGTGGGTAATCAAATGTAGTGAGAATAACGTTTTCAGCAAAACAAGTCTGTAAACGGCTAATCATTTGATCAATTGGTTTATCTGTTAATGCTGAAAAGAGCACATAACTTTTTTGTGTCGGGTATTCTGTTGACATCGTTTGAACAAACGTTTCAATTCCTTCATTATTATGTGCACCATCAATAATAAGAACTGGCGCTTCACTCAATTTTTCAAAGCGACCCGGCCAAGACGCTCGAGCAATACCTTGTCGAATGGTCGCTTCTGTTATATTCGAATAATGCTCCGGCAACAGCAGCAGCGCTTGAATAGCAACAGCCGCATTTCGTAATTGATGCGCACCTACTAAGCCTACTTCAATATCAGCTAAACGATTTTCTCTATTTTCAAAATGGAAACGGTCATCTGCAACTGCGGTTAGTTTAAAATCAGCACCAGATGCATAATAGGGAGCCTCTTGCTCAGCAGCCCACTGTTGGAATAACGGTTGTAACTCCAACTGCGTGACGCCAGAAATAACTGGCACATTTCGTTTAATGATACCCGCTTTTTGCGATGCAATTTTAGCTAATGTATCACCTAAAATGCCGATATGATCCATTCCAATCGTAGTAATGACAGACAATAGAGGCGTAAAGACATTCGTACAATCTAAGCGTCCCCCTAGTCCTACCTCAACAATACCGATATCAATCGGGTGCATCGTTGCGAAATACTCAAAAAACATCGCGGTGACAACTTCAAATTCAGTCGGTTCTCCAAAAGGACTATCTTGCATTCCCTCAACGATTGGTTGAAATTTCTCAACTAACGCTACGATACTTTCATCACTAATCGGAACACCATTCACACTGATACGTTCATTAAAGCTTTCAATGTAGGGAGAAGTAAATGTCCCTACCTCATAACCAGAATCTTGCAGTACTGTTCGCATAAAAGAAACAGTGGAACCTTTGCCATTCGTACCAGCAACATGTATCCATTTATTTTTCTGTTCTGGATGTCCTAATTGTTCTAACAGATACAACATCCGTTCTAACCCTGGTTTAATACCTAATCGTAAGCGTGAATGAATCCAATCCACCGCTTCCTCATATCGTAATGTCATCGTCTTCACCCTTTTTATTTACAGACTTGCTAAATCAGCAATACGTTGTTCAACTAATGCGTATTTCTCTAAATAATCTTGTTCTTTCGCGCGCTCTGCCACCACAACTTCATCAGGTGCGTTTGCAACAAAACGTTCATTTTTCAATTTACCTTGTACACGAGAAACCTCATTTTTTAATTTATCGAGCTCTTTCGTTAAACGTTCTGTTTCAGCTGCAACATCAATCAAACCTTGAAGTGGTAAGTAAATTTCAGCACCTGTTACAACAGCTGTCATAACTTGCGTCGGTACTTCTAATTCTGTATCAATCGTCAATGACTCAGGATTACAGAATCGTTCAATGTATGATTGATTTTCAAGTAATAACGCTTTAATTTCTGGTGTTTTTGCTTTAATCATCATTGTAATCGGACGACTTAACGGTGTATTTACTTCTGTACGGATCGTACGTACTGCACGAATCACTTCAACATACAATTTCATTGCATCTGCTGCTGTTGCATTATTAAGCTCTTCACGCACAGTTGGCCATGCAGCTGTAACAATTGTTTCGCCCTCTGTAGGAAGTTGTTGCCAAATTTCTTCAGTAACAAACGGCATGAATGGGTGCAATAAACGTAAAATATTATCTAATACGTAAGCTAAAACAGCTTTCGTTGTTGCTTTAGATGCTTCATCTTCACCGTATAGAGTAATTTTACTAATTTCAATGTACCAATCACAATAATCATCCCAAATAAAGTTATTTAAGTGACGACCTACTTCACCATACTCATAACGTTCAGATAGCTCAGTTACTTTCGCAATAGTTTCATTTAGACGAGTTAAAATCCATTGATCACTTACATCTGTTACGTTACTCAAATCAATATCTTTTGCTTCCATACCTTCAATATTCATCATTACAAAACGTGAAGCATTCCAAATTTTATTGATAAAGTTCCACGTTGCTTCTACTTTTTCATAGCTAAAACGTAAATCTTGACCCGGTGATGTTCCTGTTGTTAAGAAGTAACGTAACGAATCCGCACCGTATTTCTCAATAACATCAATTGGATCCACACCATTACCTAATGATTTAGACATTTTACGTCCTTCTTCATCACGTACAAGACCATGAATCAGTGCATCTTCAAAAGGACGGCGGCCAGTAAATTCAACTGATTGGAAAATCATACGTGACACCCAGAAAGCAATAATATCATAACCAGTTACCAATACATTTGTTGGGAAATAACGATTGTACATTTCGGCATCTTCTTCCGGCCAACCCATTGTTGAAAATGGCCATAAAGCAGAAGAGAACCATGTGTCTAATACGTCGTTATCTCGTGTCCAACCTTCGCCAGCTGGTGCTTCCATGCCAACATGAATTTCGCCTGCTTCATTGTACCAAGCAGGAATTTGGTGTCCCCACCATAATTGACGAGAGATACACCAATCATGAATATTTTCCATCCAACGTACATATTGGGCATCAAAACGGTCAGGTACAAAGTTAACTTTATCTTCCGATTTTTGTAAAGCCAATGCTTGTTCTGCCAACGGCGTCATTTTAACAAACCATTGTTTTGATAAATAGGGTTCAACAACTGCATCTGTACGCTCTGAATGGCCCACTGAATGAGGATGATCTTCAATTTTCACAACAAGATCAAGCGCTTCAAAATCTTTAATAATCGCTTTACGACATTCAAAACGGTCCATACCTTCGTATTTACCAGCATTCTCGTTCATCGAACCATCTTCATGCATAACAATAATACGCGGTAAATCATGACGTTCACCTACTTCAAAATCATTAGGATCATGTGCGGGTGTGATTTTAACAACGCCTGAACCAAATTCACGTTCAACATATTCATCAGCAATGATTGGAATTTCTCGGTCCATCAACGGTAATTTAATTGTTTTACCAATGTATTTTTGGTAACGTTCATCATCTGGATGGACTGCTACAGCTGTATCACCAGGAATCGTTTCAGGACGAGTTGTCGCAACTTCTAAGAAACCTGAACCATCTGTTAACGGGTAACGCAAATGATAGAAGTGACCGGCTACATCTTTGTGGATAACTTCAATATCAGATAATGCTGTTTTAGCTGCTGGATCCCAGTTAATGATACGTTCCCCACGATAAATTAAACCTTTTTTATAAAGATCAACGAACACTTTATTAACAGCTGTATTAAGACCTGCATCCAATGTAAAGCGCTCTTTAGAATAATCTAAACCTAAACCTAATTTACCCCATTGTTGACGAATATGACCGGCATATTCTTCTTTCCAATCCCATACTTGTTCAACAAATTTTTCACGTCCTAGATCATAGCGTGTGACGCCTTCTTCACGTAGTTTCGCTTCAACCTTAGCTTGAGTCGCGATACCTGCATGGTCCATACCTGGCAACCATAAAACATCGTAACCTTGCATACGTTTTTGACGTGTAATAATATCTTGCAACGTCGTATCCCAAGCATGTCCTAAGTGTAATTTACCTGTTACATTGGGTGGCGGAATAACAACGCTAAACGGTTTCTTAGCTGTGTCTCCTGTTGCTTCAAAAAAGCCTTGTTTTACCCACCAGTCGTAGCGGCCTTCTTCAATAGATTGTGGTTCATATTTTGTTGCTAATGTTTGTTTTTCTGTCATTATAATCATCCTTTCTGCGCATAAAAAAATACTCTAATCATCCTAGAAAGGACGAAAAGAGCATTCCGCGGTACCACCTTTATACCAAACGATTAACGTTTAGCACTTCATTTCTGTAACGGCTCGCACCGGCTTTTTCTACTATTAGTTCAAAAAAGCAACTCAAAGGCTACGTTCAATCGGCAATTAGAGAAACTTCCAGCACCCGTTTCCTCTCTATACTAATCCACCCATTTACTCTTCCTCATCATCGTTGTTGGTCTACTATTTATGTTTCCATTATTGTAGCACTAGCGAGCGCTGTTCGTCAATAATTGGAGTTGTTTAAAGGTATCTTCCATTGCATTCAGCGTTGTATCAATATCTGCTTTTGTATGTTCTGTTGAGATAAACAAACCTTCAAATTGAGAAGGAGGTAAATAAATACCGCGTTCACTCATTTCACGATAATAATGACTGAACAGTTTTAAATCGGCACGGTTCACATCCTCAAAATTAGCGATAGGTCCTTCAGCAAAGAAAAAGCCAAACATTGACCCCGCACGATTAACCGTTACAGGAATTTGATGTGCTTTACCGATTGTTTTTATACCGTCTGTTAACTGATCAATTCGAATTGTAAAATCATCATAAACAGCAGGCGTTAACTGACGCAATGTCTCCACACCCGCAGTCATCGCTAAAGGATTACCTGATAATGTTCCTGCTTGATAAATGGGGCCGCTTGGTGCCACATTATCCATAATCTCACGTGGTCCTGCATAAGCACCTACTGGCATTCCGCCACCGATAACTTTACCTAAACACGTTAAATCTGGAGTTACACCGAAGTACCCTTGTGCACAATTTATTCCAACGCGGAACCCTGTCATCACTTCATCAAAAATCAATAACGCTTGATGACGTTTAGTAATTTCACGTAAACCTTCAAGATAGTTCTCTACTGGTGGAACAACACCCATATTACCCGCAACCGGTTCAACGATAATCGCCGCTACTTGATCTTTATATTGTTTAAAAACCGCTTCAACAGCTTCTAAATCATTGTATGGCACTGTAATAGTATCACGAACAGTTCCTTTAGGCACACCGGGAGAATCAGGTAATCCTAAAGTTGCTACTCCTGACCCTGCTTTGATTAATAACGAATCGCCATGGCCGTGGTAACTACCGACACATTTAATAATCAAATCACGTCCTGTATAGCCTCTAGCAAGACGAAGCGCACTCATTGTCGCCTCAGTACCCGAGTTAACAAAACGCACTGATTCTGCAGATGGTACACGTTTAATAACTTCATCAACCAATGCTAATTCACTGAGATGATTCGCGCCAAAACTCATACCTTTTGCTGCCGTTTCTTGAACAGCACGCACGACTTTATCATTTGCATGACCTAAAATAAGCGGCCCCCATGATAATACATAATCAATGTATTTGTTGCCATCAATATCGTATAAATACGCGCCTTTGCCACGATCAAAATAAACAGGATCTGTATCAACAGAGTTAAATGCACGAACTGGACTACTTACACCACCTGGCATTTTAGTCACAGCCTCTTTGAAAGCTGTTTGCGATTTTATGATGTTACGTTTCGACATCTGCTCACCCCTTACATGAATTTTTCAATAATCTTCCATGCTTGGTCTTTTCCTAAACCAGTTTCAGATGAAAACATAACGATATTATCATCTGGGTCAAAACCAAGTGTTTCTTTAATTTCTTTAATACTTTTTTGCCAGCGACCTTTTGGAATTTTATCTGCTTTTGTCGCAATAATAATGACACGGATACCATGATGTTTTAGAAACTCATACATCGTTACATCATCATTCGATGGTTTATGGCGCATATCTACAATTTGAATCACCGCACGTAACGGTGCTCGATCTGTCATATACGTTTCCATCATTACGCCCCATTTAGCGCGTTCACTTTTAGAAATTTTAGCATAACCATATCCAGGTACATCAACAAAAATTAATTTCTTTTCAACTTCATAAAAATTAAGTGTTTGTGTTTTACCAGGCTTTGATGAGATACGTGCCATTGCTTTTCGTTGTAACATGCGGTTGATAAATGACGATTTCCCGACATTCGAACGACCTGCTAAAGCGAACTCTGGCAATAAGGCTTTAGGGTACTGATCCGGTCGGACAGCACTGATTAATAATTCTACTTGATTAACTTTCATCGTCTCGCTCCTTAAAAAAACTACCTTGCTTTAACATGCACAAGGTAGTTAGCTTATTTACTTGCTCATTTTACATTATACACTACAAAACTAACAATCGCTATGCCATTGCTACTTCTGAACCATCATTTAGAATAAGGATTGGTTGTGCTTTTTCATTCACGACGTCAGCAGTGATTTTACATTTAATAACATCTTCACGTGTTGGCACTTCATACATTACGTCAAGCATAATATGCTCGATGATTGAACGTAAACCACGCGCTCCGGTACGACGTTCGATTGCTAATAGCGCAATTGCACTTAAAGCATCTTCAGTGACTTCAAGTTCAACTTCATCTAACTCTAACAAACGTTGGTATTGTTTGATTAAAGCATTTTTAGGTTGCGTCAATATTGAAATCAACGTTGGCTCATCTAACAACTCTAAGGTTGCCATAACAGGTAATCGACCGATAAATTCAGGAATCAAACCAAATTTCAAGAGGTCTTCAGGAACAACCTTTTGCATTAATGATTCATTCTCATTAAATTTAACGCTTTCCTTACCAAAGCCAATTACTTTTTCACCTAGACGGTTACGAACAATATCTTCAACACCATCAAAAGCACCACCAACGATAAAGAGAATTTTACTTGTATCGATTTGGATAAATTCTTGGTTAGGATGTTTACGTCCACCTTGAGGTGGCACGCTTGCAACTGTACCTTCTAAAATTTTAAGCAATGCTTGTTGCACACCTTCACCAGACACATCACGTGTAATAGAAGTGTTTTCTGATTTACGGGCAACTTTATCGATCTCATCGATATAAATAATCCCTTTTTCAGCACGTTCTACATCGAAGTCAGCTGCTTGAATAAGTTTCAAGAGAATGTTTTCAACATCTTCTCCAACATAACCCGCTTCAGTTAAACTTGTAGCATCTGCTATTGCAAATGGCACATCTAGCACGCGAGCTAATGTTTGAGCAAGCAATGTTTTACCACTACCCGTAGGTCCGATTAAACAAATGTTACTTTTTTGCAATTCAACGTCGCCTTCGCTTTGTGAAGCAGTCGCTTGGATACGTTTATAGTGGTTATATACGGCAACTGATAATGCACGTTTTGCACGATCTTGCCCAATAACATATTCATCTAATGTCGAACGTAATTCACTTGGTTTTGGTAATTCTTCAAAGATTGGTGCTGTTGGTGCCAGTTCCAACTCTTCAGTAATAATTTCATTACATAAATCAACACACTCATCACAGATATAAACACCTGGACCTGCAATTAATTTTTTAACTTCATCCTGTGGTTTACCACAAAATGAACATTTCAATTGGTTTTTTTCATCAAATTTTGACACGTACGTCACTCCTTAAATCAACTGGTTACCTAAAGAAAGTAATTGCTTAGCAATATCTCTCTTTCGAATAATGTTTTATACTACCATAACTATACTCATTGATGTATTAACTTGCAACTAAAACACTTACAATCAAACAGCTTATTTCAAACGCCTGTCACAATCATCATTTACTGATTTCTAGCAATAAAAAACACCTTGTAGGAAAGGTATCTTCCTACAAGGCGACAGTGTTTTCAATGTGTTATTTTATCAGTTTACGCTTCTACTGAGTTATCAACAACAAATTTAACTGCTTTACGGATTTGTAAATCTTCAGTAACAGTTGTAAGGTCACCTAATGCCATACGGACAGTTGGTACATCCATTTTGTACATTTCAGCTAAACGTGCAACTTCTTCGTTAACTTCTTCTTCAGTTACTTCAATGCCTTCAGCTTTAGCAATTGCATCTAAAACTAAGTTAGTTTTCACACGTCCACCAGCATCTGTTGCCATTTGCTCGTTTAAAGCTTCTTCAGTTTGACCAGTGAACTGGAAGTAAAGTTCAGTAGTTAAACCTTGTGCTTCGATATCTTGAGTGAATTGTTTTTTCAACATTTCAGTTTCTTGTTCGATCATTACTTCAGGAACGTCAACTTCAGCGTTCTCTACAGCTTGACCTAAAGCTTGGTTTTCTTTAGCTTGAACAGCTTTAGTCGCTTTATCTTCAGTTAAACGTGCTTTAACTTTTTCAGTTAATTCAGCAAGCGTTTCAACTTCGTTATCGATATCTTTAGCTAATTCATCATCTAATTCTGGCACTTCTTTTGTTTTAACTTCGTGAATTGCAACTTTGAATTCTACAGCTTTACCAGCTAAGTCTTCTGCTTGGTAATCTTCTGGGAATGTTACGTTTACAGAAACGTTTTCGCCAGCTTTTTTGCCTTCTAATTGTTCTTCAAATCCTGGGATGAATGAGTTAGAACCTAATTCTAATGAATAGTTCTCAGCTTTTCCACCTTCGAATTGCTCGCCATCTAAGTAACCATCAAAATCGATTACGACTGTATCGCCTTTAGCAGCTGCATCTTCTTTTAAAACTAATTCAGCTTGGTGGCTTTGTAAATGAGCTAATTCATGTTGAACATCTTCGTCAGATACTTCAACATCAGCTTTATCTACTTTAAGACCTTTGTATTCACCTAATTTAACTTCAGGTTTTACTGTTACGATTGCTGAGATAACCCAGTCAGCGTCAGCTTCGATTTTTTCAATATCAACGTTTGGAGATGCTACTGGGTTGATACCTACTTCGTCGATTGCTGCAGGATATACTTTTGGTAATAAGATGTCTAATGCATCGTTATATAATGATGCTTCACCGTACATTTGGTTAAATATTTGACGTGGTAATTTACCTTTACGGAAACCTTTTGGTGCTAATGTTTTACGTACTTTTTTAAACGCTTCGTCAAGAGCAACTTTTACGTCCTCTTTCGGAATAGTGATAGTTAATTTACCTTCGTTACCTTCTTGTTTCGTCCATTGTGCAGTCATTATATAATTCCCTCCATAAATAGTGAACGTCAGTTCTTTAATTTCATGCTAACGCTCGTTTATATATTTTTTTGTTTTAAGTTCAACCTATACAAGTATATACTATCATACGTCGTCTTTTCAACTGATAATTACTAAAACGACATATTTTCTAAGGCGTAACGTTCTACTTCATCAATTTCAAGCACTTCTTTAGACACATCCGCATTATCTAACGGTTCTTGATTAAGACGATAAAACCATTCTAAATAGGATTCACACCATTCATTGACTGTTCCAAAATCAGGCGCTAAAGGATAAGTAGCGGTTTGATGTCGTCGAATAACAGTTTCTGCTTCTTGAGCTAACGAGGGATTCTCATTTTCCAATTCAACGGTTACTCTCTCAATTAAACTATTATAGAATGGATTATCTACTCGTAAATCGATTTTTGCTGGAATAACAGTCACTTCTTCACCCATCACTACGAGCTTATATTGAGAAACATCCTCCAAACGATGCAATGCTTCTATCAATGCAACACGCTGCTCCATTGTGATCCCTTCATCTTGTAATAATTGATGGATATCCTGAAAATAGCCTTTTAATTGCACATAGCTACCGCGTTCCAAAAAACCTAATTGGTCATGCAATGGCCAACGAGCAAATTGAATATGTGGATGTATCACGAAACTCGCACTCATATACGTTAGATTATCCGTTTGTTCAACTGCTTCTATCGTTTTTGTTTCTTCGACAATCGCTAAATCCTCTAACCAGTGTTGGTATTCACGAATACGACCACTTTTCAAGTAGCTCGCTGCTAATTTTTCTATGATATCAATATCTGTTGCAACAATTCGCATGAAGCGCTCACCTACTTGAATCGCCTCATAATGTTTGCTTTCAGTTTGATAAATATCTATGAGTAAATTGGTAATTTGTCGATCTTCAGGCGCTACACGGTTAGCAGACACCAGCATTTTTTTCAGCATACGATCTTCTTCAGAACTCATGACCAACCTCCTCTTATTACGTTTTAGTCTCTTTCAATACGGGTACAGGTCTATACGTCACATTATCTTATGGAGGTCATTCAATGTCAACGCTAAAAGCTCTCAATGATAGTAAAAGCGAAGGACTTGAGAAAATCCTGCATACTATCAATCATCTATCTAGTAGCAATATTCATATCCGTAAACACCTCGAAGTTTCTCACAGACAGTCTTTCACTATCTACGATATGTTATCTGATGCCAAAATTGGCTCGATCACTGCCAATTACCAAGCAGATACTATTACAATTCAATCACAAGTTCACAGCGATATTCGTCTTTACACAATCACAGAACCAAAAGATTATTTAAAACTGCTCTTTTATTTGAGTGATATTAAGTAATAGCACTTAACACATTAAAACCTTAACTATTTTTATGATATAACAGATGGACGATAATGTTGGTGTGGGTATCTCAACCAAATCAGCCTTTGTCACCATCTGTTTTTCATTATTTCCGCTTTAACTATTGACATTTAGCCAATAAAATCATACAATAAGTTTTGTTGAGTACAACTTTGTTGCACATTTAGTCCTGATAGCTCAGCAGGATAGAGCAATGGCCTTCTAAGCCATCGGTCGTGGGTTCGAATCCCTCTCAGGACATAATTA
>NZ_JAFYUW010000117.1:0-27183 GCF_017549435.1 Brochothrix sp. | reverse complement strand
GAAGAAAATATTCCTTACCTCTACGAACCGCTCATTTTAAATAGCGGGGAGTTCGCTAAATCACCAGAATTTAGCACGAGAGTTAATTTACCTGTAGGAGTTCCTATGAACTGGAAATATGTTTCAACTTACACTGGTAATAATGTCACTCCTGAATATATAAAATCTAAGGCTAGCGTTTTCGTGGCAGGTATTATGGCTGTACTATCTTCAAAAGCCAAAAGCAAGTTTTTCGCTGGAGCTGCAACGGCTGAGGCATTAAGAAAATCTAATTATGCGATGAAAAAAAATACTGGACCACAAGAAAGTATGTTTCTAAAGATGCTCGTAATGTTTATGTTAAATTTGAAGTGAAAATATATAATGACTCCGCAAGAAAAAAATTAGTACAGTCTTATACAGAAAATCATGTTAGATAATTATAGAAGCAATAAAAAAAGCGCTCATTATAATTGAGTGCTTTTCTTTTATTAGTAGGAGGTATTCATGAAAAAACGTATATTGGCATTCGCCATTTTACCAATTCAGGTATTAGTAATTAATAGCGCAGTGAAAATTTTAGAACCAGAGTATCCTCACTCTATTGTTTTACTTCTCCCTTCTTTTTTCACTGTAACTCTATTGTTTTTTGTTAGTATCAATTTACATAAAACTATTTTAAAGCATGACTGGCAATTTTTTAAAAGAAAAAAAACAAGGCTATTTCTTTTTTCTTTTCTAGGTGCCTTTCTATTTCAACATATCATGAATGCCGCTAATGACTTCATGATTTACTTAAATATGTTTAACTATCCAGTTAGTCTGGAAGCGAATGTTACTTTACAAAATTTACATCCTATACAAGTGATGTTAGTCCCTATTATAAAGGTTTATTATCTCCTAACAACTATCAACGAAGAGTTATATTTTAGATATAATTTTCTGTATAGTAATCACAAAAGAAAATTAACTTCTCTATTTTTATTAATATTGTCATCAATTTTATTTGGAATGGCACATTATTTTTTCACAAATAGTCTCATTGGAACGTTTCCTTATATAATTGGCGGTTTATTTTTGGGTTTAATTTATCTTAAAACCAAAAATATATATTATGTTATTGGGATTCATTTTTTTAATAATCTAATATATGGCCTATTACAGTGAAGTTAAAACCGCTATTTACTTGTTTTTGTTTGTTCCTTTTTTTATATATAAAATAATGATTAATGAAAGACAAAGAGGAATATAGTTTATAAACTTAAATTTATAAGCCGGAGCGACTATACAAGCCCATGAAATAAATCCCATCAAAAACAGAAAATAAGATGAGTTGAGTATTCTATTTATCTTATTAATTGACACCACCACCTTGTCTCTTTTTATTTATTATTATATCTAATCACCAATTATATTAATAGTTACTAGGCTACGTCAGAAATTTCAAGAATTGAAGAAAGTCGTCAATTCTAAAATCAAGAATAAGCACCACGTATAACTCACAATTTCAAGGTAAAATATAACATTTTTAAATTATAATAACTATTTAAACGGACAAAGCGGTTATAATTAGTTTACAACAGTTAATATTATTTCATAAATCAATTTTAGGAGGAGTGTCATGGGCTTTATAAAAAAAGTGACATTAAGTGATGTTGAATCATTACAACGTATTAGCATTAAAACTTTCTCTGATACATTTGAAAAGGACAACTCACCTGAAGATATGCAGAACTATTTATCAACAGCATATTCGCTAAGTAAACTCTCGAACGAATTAGAGAACCCTAATTCGCAATTTTATTTTATCTATTGCGAAGAAACTATTGCTGGATATTTAAAATTAAATATCGCAGATGCTCAAACTGAAAATATTGATACAGAAGGTTTAGAAATTGAACGGATATATATTGATACACTATATAAGAGAAAAGGACTAGGCAATAAATTATTAGAAAAATCGATAAGTATTGCCTCATCCTTAAATAAAAAATCAATATGGTTGGGTGTTTGGGAGCACAATGCGCCTGCCATTACTTTTTATAATACAATGGGGTTCAGAAAAGTGGGGGAACATTCCTTCTTCATGGGTGAAGATGAACAAATTGACTTTATTATGAAGAAAGAATTAAACCAATAAATTGCTTACTCGTTTTCTCTAAGATTATTTTATTAACTATAAAGGTGGTTTTAATTATGAAAGAACAAGAAATTGAATTCAAAAATCTATTATCAAAAGACGAGTACGCTAAACTTATACAACACTTTAAATCCGTCCCTAAAAAACAAATAACACAAACGAACATCTATCTTGATACACCTGATTTTAAACTAAAGGAAAAAAAATGTGGGCTACGCATTAGAACATTTGCTTCTGGAAATCACGAACTAACTTTAAAAACGCCCTTACCCGTTGGTTTATTGGAAACAACAGATAGTTTAGCACCATCTGAAACCAAGGACATATTGGCTGGTGCTTCTCTGCCAAATAAAGAAGTAACAGCAACTTTAAAAAGCTTAAATATTCAACCTCAGGAGATTGTTGCTTTTGGTGAACTACATACTAATCGTGTAGAATTCCCCTATGCCTCTGGCTTACTTGTTCTTGATCATAGTCATTATTTAAATAAGGAAGATTATGAAATTGAGTTTGAAGTAACCGATGCTATTCAGGGTGAACTCGAATTTCAACAACTTTTAACGCAATTAGACATTCAAAAACGTCCAACACTGAATAAAGTTGTACGATTTTACAATACTGTGAAAGATCAGTCCTAGCAATAGAAAATACGCTTACATTGCCATTTGTTTCACAGAGAATTTTAATTTTCAAAGCTAAATAATTGTCCTGTGGACGTTTCGTTGCTAAAATGAAGGTACATTAAATATTAGGGCAAGGTGATTAAGTTATGTTGAACAACCTCCAACACAATATATTTCCGGCAAAGCGAAATGAAAAACCTCTAGAATTATATTTGTTTTTTAATCCTTTAAATGAAAAAAGTTGGGACCTCGAGCAACTCGTACGGAAGTTAAAATTAACATATGGCAATTATTTCAAATTGCGTTATGTGTTAAATGTTGGTTCTTGTATCAGTTGTGAACAAAAAGAAAATGATACCACCATCTTCTATGCTATTAAAGCTGCTGAATTACAAGGCCACCGATTAGGTACTGAATTCATTCAAAGATTATTTGATTCTTATTATATTGGTCAAAAAAATATTTATGACAAAAATATCCTAAGTGACATTGCAAACGAGTCAGGATTAGACGTTTCAGAATTCCAATTGGATTTAACTTCTAGTATTACTGAAAAAGCCTTTTTGTGTGATCAATCAATTGCGACAGAAATGGATGTTCGACAATCTCCTTGTCTGGTATTCTTTAACCGTTATCATGATGAAGAAGGTTTGAAAATTGATGGATTACATGCACTAGATATTTATCAACATATCTTTTGCGAGTTACTCAAGAGCGAACCAAAATTAAAAGAAGATCTAACAATTGAAGAGTGTATGGAATTTTTAAGATTCTCTACATGCACAGATATAGCAAACATTCTAAATTTGACGGAGAAAAAAGTAACCTGTGAATTAAAAAAACTGTCTCTTCAAAGCAAAGTGAAACAGACCTTAACACAACAAGGTGTTCTCTGGAAAAAAAATTAAAAGAAGATTCTATGCGATTTAACTGCATAAAATCTTCTTTTTTTATTGTTCAGTTAAGATACTTAATAAAACACCTTCTTTAAGGCCCTTCTCGCTAAATATTAGCTTTGGGCTATCAATTAGTTGTATAATTTCTTTTATCGGGGCTAGTCCAGCAACAATATTTTCTGCACGCTTTTCCCCCAAAGCAATAATTTTTTTTCTTTCTTCAATTGTTTGTGCCGTAATAGTATCGATGAGTGAAATAACTTCTCTTTTAGTCATTTCACAGCCTTGTACGCTATTTTCATTACCTTGTGAAACTCTCATAAGACTTCTGTTTGAACCGCCGACAGCGACGCAAGGAATGCCTTTTAAACCATTAAGAAATGTAACTTTAGCAATTTCATCGTGTACATATAAGGCAAGTTGTTCTTTCATATTTGTTGTCCAATGATAATCAGTTGCTTTAAACTTATCTGATAAAGTGACTGCACCAATTTGAAGACTTGTACTATCATGTAATTTGCCATCTTTTATATAAACGATTTCACAGCTGCCACCACCCGTATCAACCATGACCGCATCTTTTAAATTCGGCAATCCTGAAATCACACCTAAATAATCATAATAAGCTTCGTCTAGTCCAGAAATAACCGTAATGTCGATACCTGTACTTTCAGCGACATTTTTAATAAAGTATGCTTGATTACTTGCAGCTCTAACAGCCGCGGTTGCGATTGCTTTATACCGTGTCACATTATGTTCTTTCATAATTTGTTTGAATTCAGCTAGAATAGCGAGAGCCTCAGCCATTTTATCAGGGGCCAAACGACCTGTTTGGTTCATACCTGAACTCAAACGTGTAAAATGTGTTGCCTTATGTATAATTGTGATTTTTTGCGGGTCGTGACCATCGTAAATTGTTAAACGAATTGAATTCGAACCAATATCTATAATAGCAACTAATAACATACAAATCACCCTCTCTTATAAAAAAACAGAAAAATTTAAAAAGCGATGCCGATTAATATCCTCTAATAGAGTATATTAGTCCATACAACTGAACCTATTAATTCATTGCAGTTTGCTAATTATTTTTATACGCTTTTTAACAGCTTATCACTAATCGCTGCTAACAAAAACTTTTTTTAGAATCTATCAACTATCTATTGCTAAAAAAACGATTTTGTAATACAATCGTAATGAAACTGTAACATAACGTTTACGCAATTGCATAGTAGAAATGAGGACCTTATCGTGAACAAACTGAAACAAACCTATTTACCTGGCCTTGATGGCATTAGAGCTTTTGCTATATTTAGTGTTTTTGCTTATCATTTAAATTATCAATGGGCCAAAGGTGGCTTTATTGGTGTTGATGTCTTTTTTGTTTTGTCAGGCTATTTAATTACCAGTTCGTTGTTAGCTCAATGGCAGAAAAAACAAACAATCGATTACAAACGCTTTTTATATGGACGATTTAAACGTTTAATTCCTGCTGCTTATTTTATGATTATCGTTGTCGTTGCTTTTTCTTTTATTTTTAAGCAAGAGCTACTTCCAACTCTTCGTGGGGATGCCATCGCATCACTTTTTTATTCAAGTAATTGGTGGTTTATTTTTCATAATGTGAGTTATTTTGATAGTTTTGGTGCGGGTTCACCCTTAAAAAATCTTTGGTCATTAGCTATTGAGGAACAATTTTATTTACTTTGGCCACTCGTTTTTATTGTACTTTTAAAATTATGCAAATCAAAAAAACAGTTAGTTTATATGATTCTATCACTTGCTATGGTTTCTGTTATTTTAATGGCAGTCCTTTATGTTCCTGGGAGCGATCCAAGTCGCGTTTATTACGGTACTGATACGCGTTATTTTGCACTTTTATTCGGTGCTGTATTAGCAATTGTATGGCCGATGGCAAAAATGCGTCCTGACGTTCCGCAACATGAAACACGTACTTTAAATATAATTGGAGCAGTTGCCTTCTCACTCTTGGTTGTTTGGAGTATTGTACTATCTGAATTCAGCGCCTTTTTATACTACGGTGGTTTTTTATTAATTACGCTCATATCTTTGATCTTGATTGCCGTTACTGCACATCCTTCAAGTATATGGAGTAAAATTTTAGGAATTAAACCACTGCGCTATATCGGATCACGGTCATATGGTATCTACCTCTGGCATTACCCAATTATCATTTTAACGACACCTATTACAGCGGTAGGTACAACTTCCTTGATACGCACTGTTTTACAAGTTGGTGCAACTCTACTTATTGCCGAATTTTCTTATCGTTTCATTGAAAATCCAATACGTAAAAATGGTTTTAAAGAAGTTTTCCAATGGTTATCATTCAAAAATTTCAAACAAAAATCACCCATTAAAAAAACAAAAAAAATTATATTTGTTGCTGTAATTATGGTTTTTTCACTGGCATTAGGTAATGTAAATGCACTTTTTGAGCAAAAACAACCTGAGCACATTGAACAAGTTAAAATCAAACCTAAAAAAGCTGTGACTCCTGCACATAAAAATTTTGTTGGTGAAGAAAAGAAACCTAATGCTAATAAAATTCATTATAAACGTTATTTAGCTATTGGTGATTCATTAATGATTGACGTGAGTAAAAAAATGGAAGAAAACTTTCAACCTTCAGCTATTGATGGTGCGATTGGTCGACAAATGAAAGATGTTCCAATTGTTGCTAATAGTTATCTTGAATACAATACACCAGACTCAGCAGTCATTCTTGCTTTGGGAACAAACGGTAATTTTAAAGAGGAAGATTTACAGGCTTTTCTGACTCTCTTTTCTAAAGCTCATATCTATCTTGTAAATACACGTGTACCAAGAGCATGGGAACAAGTAGTAAACGATACGTTAAAAAAAGCTGCAACTGAAAATAAAAATGTTACATTAGTAGATTGGCATGCCGCCGCAGTGAATCATCCTGAATACTTCTCAGAAGATGGCGTTCATCTTAACACTGCTGGAGTAAATGCTTATATTAAGCTATTAAGCGGATACTTAACACCCTCAGAAACAACCTAGACATATCGTTTTTCAAGTCTAGATTCAGTCTTTTAGACAACTTATTACATTAACAAACTTTTTATTTTATCTAATATAAAAAACATGCCAACAATGTTGGCATGTTTTTTCTTTACTTCAAATTATCATAATAAAAACCAAGTATTGGTTTAGTCACATCAACAATTTTTTTACCTTTTAAATTCACATTTGATTTTTCAACCATTGTGATTGATATGTATGAGGCATCTGTTGTATCCATTGCTAATACAAAACTATTCTCATCACCTTTGGTATCCTGTTTCTCTTTAATTTCGGCTGTACCTGTCTTCGCAGCAATATGCTTCCCAGCAGTCTGTAATCCGTGTGCAGTTCCTTCTGGACGGTTAACCGTTTCATAAAGAGCATTTTTCACTTTTTCAGCCGTTTCTTTAGTAAATATTTCTGTTTCTTTAGGGGCATTTTTAGTTACTTCTAAGTGGGGATAAATTAGCTTACCGTCACGAGCAAATGTTGAATACATTGCTAACTGTTGAATCGGTGTAATAAGTAACTCTCCTTGCCCGTAAGAGGTGTCTGCTAACAATATATCACTATTGATACCTTTATTTGATAATTGGGCATCAGCCATATCTAATGGGAGTTTAAAATCAGTTCCAAATGGGAGTTTTTTCAAACCATTTTCCATTGTATCTTGTCCCATTGATAATGCTTCTTGAGCAAAATAAATATTATCTGAATAAACCAATGCATCTGTCATGTCCACTTGGGGCACATCGGAAACACGGGTAACAAAATAGTCACCCCACGATTTATCTTTTTGCCATTTCAAACCTGTAATGGCTCTTTTCTTAAGTGGATCTATTTTTTTTGCATCTAAACCAATCCCTGCAGT
This sequence comes from Brochothrix sp., assembly GCF_017549435.1. Classification (NCBI taxonomy): domain Bacteria; kingdom Bacillati; phylum Bacillota; class Bacilli; order Caryophanales; family Listeriaceae; genus Brochothrix; species Brochothrix sp. The sequence goes on along the minus strand of NZ_JAFYUW010000117.1, from coordinate 19,623 downwards.
AATCGTTTTAAATGTAGAGCCTGGTGCATAACGTGCGGTATATCTTGCTAAGAATGGTAAATTTTTATCTGATTCGTATTTTGCGTAATCTTTGTCAGTAATACCCGCAGTCATCTTATTAGGGTCATAAGCAGGTACACTCACTAAGGCTGTTAAACCCCCTGTTTTAGGATCCATCGCTGTGTATGAACCAACAGTATCTTTTAATTCTTCATAAGCTTTGGCTTGAATGTCTGCATTAATTGTTAAATGAATATTTTCACCATTAACAGCCTTCTTCATCTGAACATTATCGGCTTTATCAGTAACATCATTCACAACAGTAATACTTCCACCATTTTCACCTTTTAAGCGCTTGTTAAACGTATACTCTAAGCCTGATTTACCAATTAAATCGCCTGGTTTAAATGTGGGTTCTTTTTTGATATCCTCTGCAGATACTTCACCAACATAACCAATTAAATGCGATGCAGCTTCTGAATAAGGATAATAACGCGCACGTACTTCTTTCATCGTAACACCGTTTATAGCATCAGGAACTTTAAAACTCAGTGGTACTATTTTAATCGGAACAAAACTATCACCTTGTACCCATTCTTGTTTTAATTGAGCTGTAAGTATTTTTTCATCAACATCAAATAAAGCAGCAATACTTTTAAGATTTTCTTTTTGACCTTTTCCTAATTTCAATTGATCTGGATATAAACCTGCTTGTTTTTGTTGCTTATTAAAAGCTAATTTTTCACCATTCACATCAACAATTTCACCACGTTTTGCTGCAGTATTATCAACAGCTATTTTATCACCTGGAGACATAAACGGTATAATGAGGCTTGGTTGCCAAGCAATTTTAACCTCCTCATTATCTTCTACAAAAGAACCTTTATATTTAAATTCCTCAGTCCAGCCTAAAAACGTTTTGTATTTTGCCGTATAACTAAAGTGATATTTTTTATCTTCTTCATCCTTTTTCACATCTACATTAGTTATTTTTGTTTCAGTAACTTCCAAACTATCAAATACATTTTTGTATCTCTTAACAATATCTTCTGAATTTTTTTCATCGTTAGCTTTATCAGATACAACTAAGGGCGCTATCGCGTCATATTTTTGTTTTTGTAAAGCTTCAGTAAAATTATTAACAACTTTTTTTTCAGCACTACCATTATTTTTCGCTAATACAGTAAAAACGATAACTGCTATTATAACTACAATTACTAATATCGCTCCACTGATGGCCAATCGTTTATTTTTCAAATTATTGCCACACCCTTTCACATTCTATTATAGCCGATTGTAACAGTAAAAAGACAGCCAGAATAGTTCTGGCTGTCTTTTACTAAAGAAAAACAATGACCTATCGATCATTTAGGATACGTACCCTATATACGCACACCCTCATTCACTCAGTTTCTTATTCTATAACCTGAGCTAGAATAGTTCTGTCTCAGACTGAATTATTTTTTTATAAAACTTTATTGAGGAAATCAATTGTACGTGGATGCTCAGGCTTAGTGAAGACTACTTCAGGATCGCCTTCCTCAACAATATAACCACCATCCATAAAGATAACACGATCACCTACTTCACGAGCAAAACCCATCTCATGAGTAACAACAACCATTGTCATACCTTCTTTGGCTAAATCTTTCATTACTTGTAGAACTTCACCAACCATTTCAGGATCTAACGCTGAAGTTGGTTCATCAAATAACATGATATCAGGATTCATAGCTAAAGCACGGGCAATTGCAACACGTTGCTTTTGTCCCCCTGATAATGTTTGTGGGTAAACATTGGCTTTATCTGATAAGCCAACACGCTCAAGTAATTTCAACCCGTTTTCTTTTGCTTCACTTTTTGTCATTTTCTTTAACTCTATCGGAGCCAATGTAATATTATCCAAAACTGTTAAGTTAGGGAACAGATTAAAATGTTGAAAAACCATTCCAATACTTTCACGAACTTTATTAAGATTGACTTTCGTATCAGTTAAATCTTTTCCGTCGATGATAACATTACCGGCTGTAATCTCTTCAAGTTTATTTAAACAGCGTAAAAAGGTACTTTTTCCAGAACCAGAAGGACCGATAACACAAACCACTTCGCCTTCTTGAATTTCTACATCAACACCTTTTAATACCTCAAGTTGTCCATACGATTTTTTTAGTTGTTTAACGTTTAACTTTGCCATTTGCCATTCTCCTTTCAAGGAAGTCGGACACTTTAGTTAAGCACATGATTACAATAAAGTACATGATACCGACAATCAACCAAATTTTCAATGATTCCAAATCACGAGCAATAATAATTTTACCGCTTTGAGTCAGTTCGTAAATACCGATAATCGATAGAATTGATGTATCTTTTAAGGTCATTACAAATTGATTCACAAACGATGGTATCATTACACGAATTGCTTGTGGAATAACAACGCGTCGCATTGCTGTTTTATATGGTAATCCTAAACTACGTGCTGCTTCCATTTGACCAGAATCAACTGATTGGATACCACCTCTAACAATTTCAGCCATATAGGCACCTGCATTAAGACTCAGGGTGATAATACCTGCTGCAAAGGCAGAAAGGCGGAAATCAAAGGCAGTTGGTACACCAAAGTAGATAAAGAATGCTTGCACAATTAGTGGTGTCCCACGGAAAATATCGATATATATAATACTAATCCAGCGTACAATCGGATTGGTTGATACTCGCATAAATCCAAACATCACACCAACAACTGAGGCAATTGCCAACGAAATCGCTGTTAATAAAATTGTCATTCCTAATCCTTTTAATAGATCAGGATAATTTGCTTTGATTAAACCAAAAAATGTTTTATCTTTAGCAGCAGTTTGTGGTGTATCAGTTTTCAAATAAAGATCTTGAATTTTCTGATACTCGCCACTTGCTTTAATGTTCTTAAGTCCTGTATTAAACGCATTGAGCAATTCGCCATTACGCTCTTTACCTACAGCAAAACCATATGAATTACCTTTTTCTTTATCAGTCACTAACTTCAAACCATTACCGTTTTTAACGCCATAAGCTAACACTGGGTAGTCATCAAAGACAGCGACTGAATTCCCCGCTTTTACATCGTTGTACATGCTATCCGAGTCATCAAAAGCAACGGTTGTAAAACCATATTTTTCTTTAACAGAATTCGCGAAAGTTGCTCCTTCTGTTCCCGTCTTAACTGCAACTTTTTTGCCTTTTAAATCGTCATAACTTTTTACTTTATCATCGTCTTTAGCGACAGCCATCACGACACCTGAATCAAAATAAGGATCCGAGAAATTAAATTTCGCTTGGCGTTCAGGCGTGATGCTCATACCTGCAATAACAGCATCCACTTGATTCGACTCTAACGCTTGTACAGCTGAATTAAACCCAACTGATTTTATTTCATACTTAAAGTTTTGATCTTTTGCAATGGCCTTAACAATATCCATATCAATACCTACAAAATCACCATTTTTATCAACAAACTCAAACGGTGCAAATGTTGTATCTGTTGCAATTGCATATTTTTTATCACGATCTAATTTTACTTGTTTTGATTTTTCATTGGATTCACCAAGATATTTACTAATGATTTTATCGTACTCACCAGACTCTTTTAAGTTTGCTAAACCTTTGTTAAAACGTTTTAACAGTTCTTCATTGCCTGACTGATTAACAGCAAAACCATATGAATTACCTTTTTCTTTAGGTGTAACAATCTTTAACCCATTACCTTCTTTGACACCATAGGCAAGTACTGGATAATCATCAAATGCAGCAACAGAATTTCCTGTCTTCACATCATCATACATATTTGCTGAATCATCAAAAGTAACTGTTTTAAAACCGTACTTAGACTTAATCGATTCTGCAAAGCTTGCGCCTTCAGTACCTGTTTTTATAGCGACACGTTTGCCTTTTAAATCAGAATAATCTTTAACTGAATCATCCTTATCAGCGACCGCCATTACTACGCCTGAATCAAAATATGGTTTTGAGAAACTAAACTTAGCTTCTCTCTCAGGTGTAATGCTCATTCCAGCAATAACGCCATCTACTTGTTTAGATTCTAAAGCTTGAACAGCTGCATTAAAACCGAGCGGCTTAATTTCTACTTTAAAATCTTGATCTTTTGCAATTGCTCTTAAAAGATCCATATCAATTCCAACATATTCACCTTTATCTTTATATTCGAATGGAGCGAATGTTACGTCTGTTGCAATTGTATATGTCTCTTGTTTCGTATTTTTATCATTTGAACAACCCATTACAAGAGCTGTAATTAATAATAGCAGCAATGATAGCATTGTTATTTTTGTTAACTTTTTCATTTTATCCTCCCTTTCAAATCAAATAACCCATACTTGATATTAACATAAGATTTATCGATTGAATATATTCTTTAAAATGATAAATGCTGTTGTAACATGCTCTCAGCTTCTTTTTTTCTGCTTTTCCCTTGTTTTATAAGGTCTTTCCTATTATGGATTTATTAGTCGTCTCTGATAAAATGTTAGATATTCTAACATCAAATACAAAAAAACACCTTCAAAAAATGAAGGTGTTACGTTTTAAATCGCACTTTTATTTTTCTATAATAATTGCTTCGAATTCAGCTAGACGTGCTTCGAAAACTTTCAAAGCATCCTCAATTGGTTTTGCAGTAGTCATGTCAACGCCAGCAGCTTTCAACACATCGATTGGATAATCCGAGTTACCTGCTTTTAAGAACGTCATGTAACGTTCTACTGCTGGAGCTCCTTCGTCCAAAATATGTTGTGCCAAAGCTGAAGCTGCAGAAAAACCAGTTGCATATTGATACACGTAATAATTGTAGTAGAAATGAGGAATACGCGCCCATTCGTTACCAATTTCTTCATCGTGTACCAGTGCATCACCATAATATTTCTTATTAATACCATAGTAGAGATCAGTTAGATATTCAGCTGTTAAAGCGTTACCTTCTTGATCAGCAACATGAATAAGGTGCTCAAATTCTGCAAATTGTGTTTGACGGAAAACAGTACCTTTAAAACCATCAAGGAAATGGTTAATAATATAGGCTTGGATTTTTTTATCATCATATTTTTTCAGAAGATAATCTGTCAATAAATTTTCATTGGTAGTTGAAGCAATCTCTGCTAAAAAGATTGTATAATCGCCATAAACTGCCGGTTGATTTTTTCGAGTGAGATAACTATGCACACTGTGCCCAAACTCATGAACTAATGTATACAAATTATCTAATGTATCATGCCAGTTTAATAGAATAAATGGATTGGTACCGTATGAACCGCCAGAGTATGCGCCACTACGTTTCCCTTTATTTTCAACCACATCTACCCAACGCTTATCAAAACCTTCTTTAAGGATAGAAACATATTCTTCACCCAAAGGTGCTAAGGCATTAATTGTTACTTGTTTAGCTTCTTCATACGTAAATGAAAGCTCATCTACATCCGCTACAAGCGGTGTGTAAAGATCGTAAACATGCAATTCGTCAAGACCTAATACCTGCTTGCGTAAACTCACATAACGATGTAATAAATCAACATTATTCCCTACCGTTTCAAGCAATGTTTTATGAACTGACTCAGGAATATTATTGCTGAAAACAGCCGACTCTCTGGCAGTACTAAACTTACGAACAGATGCATTGAAGTTATCTTGCTTAATTTGACCAGTCAACGTTGAGGCAAATGTATTAAGCAATGACTTATACGTTTTATACACATTTTGGAAAGCGTCACGACGCACACGACGATCGCTATTTTCCAATAATGGACCGTATAGACCGTGTGTAATCTCTACATCTTCACCATTTTCATCTTTGATTGTTGGAAAACGTAAATCTGCATTATTTAGAATACCAAAAGTATTTTGTGATGAGCCTAATACTTCGCTTGCTTTAGCTAATAACGCTTCCTCAGGAGCAGACAATGTATGAGGACGTTTCTTATTGATTTGTTCTAACTCATGCGCGTATACACCTAATTCGTCAGATTCAGAAATAAAGGCGGCAAGTACCGCTTCATCAATATCTAATAATTCCGGTTCAAAGAAAGATAGTGCAGCTGAGGCTTTGGCAGCCAATGATTCTGCACGACTATTTAACGCTTGATACTCTGTATTGCTAGTATCTTGATCATGTTTCATACTTGCATAAACATAAACTTGTGATAAACGAACAACAAGCTCATCACTATATTTTAAAGCTGCAAGAAGCTGGTCTGCACTATCACCTAATGTTTTTTGGAATTTAGTTGCTTCTTCTGCTAATACTTGGACAGCTTTAAATTCTGTTTCCCATGCTTCATCTGTTTCAAAAATACTTGTTAAGTCCCAAGTGTCTTTTACAGGCACTTCAGAGCGTGTAATTGCTTTTCCAGCCATTGTTAATCAGTCCTTTTTTTTAGTATGATTCTATTATCCAACAAGCCGCACCTTTGTGCAACCGTAAGCACTTACATTAATTTAGTTGGATTTGAAGCTGATTCATCGCCTGTTTCAAACGTGGCCATTCGCGTTTCTTTTCGATAGCATTAAAAACAATACCTTCTATTATATATCCATTGTTTTCGATTAACGCATAACCGAGTTTTACAAGCAGCTTAAGATAACTATGCCACAAATGATGCGAATATTGCTGATGGATATAAACAAAATATTTCTTCGCAATTATTGTATCCCACCACTGGGAAATTTCTTCTATCGTTTTAAATCCCGTTGTTTGGATATATTTTATTAAGCGGTATTGCCAAATAAAGGCATCGGTATCAAGCAACCACTGTTGCGGTAAAACGACACCCACGTAATAAGGAAAATATAATAAATGTTCAGATGCACTATACAATTCGCGTTGAAACATACGCTGTTCTTTTGATTTAAACTTAAAAATAGCTGTTTGCCTTTTATGTTCTGTCATTTCATTGGTGCTGTTCACTATCAAATCTCTATGCGTAATTATCCATCTTGAAAGCTCTGAATAGGTTAAATCGGCTAATCCAATTTTAGCTACTTTAGCAAAAAAGCGTTTAGTGGATACCCCTCTTAAATCATAATATAAGTGTACTCTTTTTGTGATAGAGCAATAACTTAACAAATAAAAACCACATTTAGGGTGATAATTTATAAAAAAAATTTGCAGCTGACTCAAGTAAAGCGTTCCACCTTTGTATTTTGGCACACTCGTTAACCAAGTCACTGTTTTGCCTAATGACCGATAGCCTACCATCCGCTCTTTTAAAACCTTAGTTTGTAGATGCGACTCTTGATACTCAATAATGTGATTCATTTTTGGTACATATATATCTGCTCGTTGCTTTAATTCAGGGAAATAAAATTCACTGCTTGCGCGATCTGTTTTACTAATCCAATCATAAAGCTCTTTTTTTACTAGGCGATGTGTTGCTCCTTCGCCTGACTGGCAGCTGGTATTTTGTTTATGTGCAAAATGATGACGTTTTTTATCACCCTGTTTAATGATACATATAGCACCGCATGATGGACAATAATAAGGATGTTGCACGTTAGCTTCATTGATTTGTATGAGTTCGTCTTTTTGATTAATTGCTCGTTGCATACAATCCCTCCTTAGTATTTAACCATTCGTCTTAATTGTCTAAACTACCTTTTAAATTTATATAAAAAAAAGAGCTTCATCCTGACCGAAAAAGGTCGAATGAAACTCTTAATATATGATTTAACGTTCAAAATTTAATTTGATTGTTTCTAAAGCATTTTCTAATGCAATAACTTTCCCATATTCACGCATAACATGTGGTGATTTTTCTGATTCGTCTCCGTATTCAAGAAGAACACTTAACATGTCATCAATCGCATCAATGGCATTTTCTTGAGAATCAAATTCAACCTCCAAGTAATAACGTTCTTTATAGTAATAGATATTAGAGTGTAATCCTGAAATTTTATCTTGGTGAGAAAGAGCAATGACATCTTCTAGCTCTTTAATCTCTAATACAAAATTGAGATTATCTGTATCTGCTTTTTTAGTATTCATTGCATCCACTTGTTCCTCTAATATTGCTTCGATTTGTTTTTCAACATCATCTTCAATTTCTTTAGGTGATTTATTATCGCTGTCATTTTCTGCTGTAAACTCAAGATTGATTCCATCTTTAGCGAGATTTGCTTTAGTGACAACAACCTCTAATCCTTTTTTCATTGCTTGTACTTGTATCCATAATGGACCATCTGGATTAAACTGATCTTCATAGTTTAACTCTTCCATCATATTCCAGAAAAGTTCTTCACTTTTATCACGGTTATACCAAATATCCTCATGATTGAAGCCTCTTTCTTCTAAATCACCATATGAAATATAAAACTTAATTGTATTTTCATTTATTCTTTCTATTTCCATTTTCCACACTCTCCCTTCTCTTATGAGAAGCACTCTATCAGATGTAAGTATATGTACTCAATATCTTCTAATAGTTCTAATCTCTTATTATATATCCCATTCTAACCTATTCTCTCAAATAAAGAAAAGTATTTGTTTCATAATTAAGTTTTAATTGCACTAACCCTTTACATGTTGTTCATTTTTACAATTTTTCTTCAAAAGAAACAAAAAAACTGATGCAATTTCATGCAATCAGCCTTGTTGTTATCAGTTAATCTATGCTTGTAGTGCATTAGCCAAACGTTGTGCTTCGCGTAATTTAAATGTACGCACACCACGAGGTAAGAAACGACGAATTTCGTCTTCATTATAACCCACTTGGATACGTTTTTCGTCAATGATAATCGGGCGACGTAACAAACCTGGGTGTTGTTGAATTAACAAACAAAGTTCTTTAAGCGATAAGCTTTCCAAATCAAGATCTAACTTATGGAATGTTTTTGATCTTGTTGAGATAATCTCATCTGTGCCATTTTCTGTTAAACTTAAAATTCGTTTAATTTCATCCAATGACATATTATCGTTAAAATAATTACGTTCTTTATATTCAATGTTATGATCTTCTAACCAGTGTTTTGCTTTTCGACATGAAGTACAGCTTGGGGATGTGTATAATGTAACCATTTTCCATCCACTCCTTTTTTAAAATCATTATTAACTTCTATAACCATAGTATATCGCTTCTAAAAAAAGAACAGATGAAAAAAAAGCCCTCTTAACTAAGAATTTAATGAGAATTAGAAAAAAAGTTTCACTTTTATTATCATTTTACGTCATTTCAAAATGGTTGACAGAATAATTGTATCGTTATATCATTAATATATATTAAATGAACCGATGTTATGACGAAGATTAGTAAACATAAAAATTACTTACAAGAGAGCCTGTGGTTGCTGGAAAATAGGCAAATAATTATGTTGAATGGACTTCCGAGCACTTTATATGAACCTTAAGTAGTATAAAGCGTCTAATCCACGTTAAATGATGCCTTTTTAGGAAGGCACGAGTGGCCAATTTATTGGCACTTAGGGTGGTACCGCGGATTCAACACATTTTCGTCCCTTTTTAAGGAGATAGATGTGTTTTTTATTTTGTCTTTTTTTATTAAAAATTGGAGGTTATTATAATGACAGTTATTTTTTCAGGTGTACAACCCAGTGGCGATTCGCCAACGCTTGGTAACTACTTAGGCGCTTTTAAACAGTTTACAAAATTTCAAGAAGACAACGACTGTATTTTTTGTGTCGTTGATCAACATGCCATCACGGTGAAACAAGATCCAAAACAACTTAAAGAACGTGTACGTCGCTTAGCTGCACTGTATCTTGCTGTAGGTATTGATCCAGACAAATCAACGCTGTTCATTCAATCAGAGGTTCCTGCGCATGCACAAGCTGCTTGGATGCTACAATGTGTTGTGAGTGTTGGTGAACTCGAACGTATGACTCAATTTAAAGATAAATCAGATGGCAAAGCGCGTGTTAACGCGGCCCTACTCACTTACCCACCTTTAATGGTTGCAGATATTTTACTCTATCATACAAATATCGTACCCGTTGGTGATGATCAGAAACAACACATTGAATTAACGCGTGATTTAGCTGAGCGCTTTAATAAACAATACAAAAAAGTTTTTACTATCCCTGATATTTCTATTCCAAAACAAGGGGCGCGCATCATGTCATTACAAGAACCTACTCGTAAAATGAGTAAATCAGACGACAATAAAAAAGCGACTATCTTCTTAACCGATACGCCTGCTCAAATCACTAAGAAAATTAAAAGCGCGATGACCGATTCTTCGGGTATCATATCTTATGATAAAGAAGAAAAACCAGGCGTTTCAAACTTACTGACCATTTATTCAGCTATTACGGGACAAGAAATTGCCGAGATCGTAGCCATGTATGATGGCAAAGGATACGGTGATTTCAAAACTGATTTAGCTAAAATTGTCGTTGATGAATTAGCACCTGTTCAAGAACGACTTGAAGAATTACTTGTTTCAACAGAACTTGATGATATTTTAGATCAAGGTGCTGAGAAAGCAAATGCAATAGCTTCAAAAACACTTCTAGCGATGGAAAAAGCAATGGGCTTGGGTCGTCGTTAATCTTCACACTAATAAAAAACACCCTGATTTTTAAAAATCAGGGTGTTTTTCTATAGAGTTAATTAATCTAATAATGTCACGATATCTTTTTCGAATGATTCAGGTTCTACCTTACCTTCAAAACGATTCGTAATGACACCCTCACGATTAATTAAAAATTTAGTGAAGTTCCATGGAATTTTTTTCCCATCTGTTTCAGCTACTAAGTATTGATATAAAGGGTCCGCATTGCGACCATTAACTTTAATTTTTTCATGCATTTTAAATGTCACACCATAGTTGATTTGACAGAATTCATTTATCGCTTCGTTACTTTTAGGGTCTTGTGCCAAAAATTGATTACAAGGAAAGCCCAATACAACAAACCCTTGATCCTCATACTTTTTGTAAAGCTCCTCTAAACCAGTTAACTGTTTAGTAAAGCCACATTTACTTGCTGTATTAACAATTAAAATAACTTGATCTTTATACTTACTCAAAGATACTTTTTCCCCACTCATTTCAGTAACTTCAAAATCATAAATTGACATATTATCCCACCCTTTCTTGCTGTTATTATAACAGAGCATCATCAAATCACCGCCTATTTTGACTGACTATTTTATACATTGAATTTTTGTTAAATGTATATATTTTTAATGAAGTTTGATGGTAATCAAAACATTATCATCTTGGTAACACTGATGTACTATGATATCATTAAGATATATGTTTTTTTATGCGTATATCAGGAGGGATGTCCTTTGTTCATTATTTTCAGCTTAGCCGGTCGTATAATTGGTATAACAATTTCTTTAGTTTTAATCACATTAATCATTATATATATTAGAAAAGTATGTATTAACATCGATAAGCAACACAAAAACCCAACTTTTTTATTCTTTCTGAAAATAGCAATTGCTGTTACTATCATCGTTATTCTTTTACTTTTAATGTTCTTATTGTCTTCATTCGGTGTTAACAGCTAGCTAACTATCGATAAAAAAGACCTCCTAATTTTAGGAGGTCTTTTATTTTTCTTATTTTAATTAAATTTCATTTCACAACAGTGGTTTCTTCTTGTTCTCACCATCTTTAATATAGGTTGTAAGGATATAACGAAAAATCACAAAACTAACGCTGGTAATAAAAATAAGAGTCAGTAGCATTACGATGTTCAATTCACCTGAGCCAATTAAAAAAATAATAATTCCAAGCACACTACCAATACAAACAAACAGCAAAGATATAAGTAATTGATTCATTGTTTTATCCATAAACCTTCCTCCTATTCAATGGGTATGATTATATTATAATATACCCACATTATAGAAAAAAACTACATCATCTCTTTAATGCTCTCACCAATTACAGTTGGTTTATCCTCAATGATTTTACCATCCTTCAAGCGAACAACTCTGGTGCAGCAAGAAGCAATAAAAGCTTCATCATGAGTCACAATGAAAATACACTTTTCTTTAAACAAAGGTGTTCGAAGGTAATCCGCCATTTGCTTCATATGATACCCATCTAATCCACTCGTTGGTTCATCTAATATCAAACAATCTCGCTCACGAATCAAACCAACAGATATAGATAGACGCTGTTTTTCTCCACCTGATAATTGCATCGGATGCGCCATTTTTAAATGTGTCAGTCCCATTTTATCTAAAAGCAACGCTGCTTTTTCAGTAATATTGGGTTGTTTTTCATTTCCCAAAATCAACTCTTTGGCTACGCTCTCAGAAAAAAGTTGATAATCAGCATCTTGAGCAACAAACCAACTGTGTTGCATCCGTTTACGCTGATTCATTTTAATGCCATTCATTTTAACAACACCTGATTTTGGTTTTATAAAGCCCGCTAATGCCCGAGCTAAGGTTGTTTTTCCAGCACCATTTCCTCCAACAATTGCAATAACTTCACCCGGGAAACCATTGAGTTCAGCTATGTTCAATTTAAAGGTACTATCTTTAGGTTGATAGACCAGCTTCTCAACTGAAACAAGTGGTGCTAACTTTGTGGTATCTATTGCTTCGTAAGCTGCTACTTTTGGTGCTAATTGACGTAAACCTTGATTCTTTCCTTCATTTTCAAGATACTCTTCTACTTCAATTTGCGGAATATCTGCTACAATTTCTCCTTGCTTTAATACAACTAAACGATCCATTACACCCATTAAATAATGCAGTCGGTGCTCACTGATAATCAGCGTTGCCCCTTGTTTTTTTAATTTTTCAATAAAACTTGTTAAAAAAACAGCCATTTCAGCATCAAGATTCGATGAGGGTTCATCAAACAAGTAAACATTTGGGCTCATCATCTGTACGGATGAAAGTGCCACGCGCTGTTTTTCTCCACTTGAAAGTTGATACAATGAATGGTTCAATAAGTGGTTAATTTTTAAAGCTTCACTCACTTCTGACAACCTCGTTTGGATATCCGCTTGAGGCACTGCATGATTTTCCGCACCAAATACAACCTCATCCTTCACATGTAAACCGAAGAATTGGCTGCGAGGGTCTTGTAAGACAGAACCTACAGTAAAAGGAAGTTTCCATAACGGTTGAGTTGCTGTGTCAATACCATTCACAGTCACTTTTCCTTGGAGCTGCCCCTCATAATAATGAGGTACGAGACTATTCATTAATCGTGTCAACGTTGTTTTACCTGAACCACTTTTACCAGTGATCACAACGACCTGACCTTGTGGTATTTTCAAGTTAAGCCCTTTAATACTTGGTTCTTCACGGCCCTGATATTTATATGTGACATCTTTTAGCTCTATCATTTATAACCCTACTTCCAAAGCGATTCCAAGAATAACTGCCAGTATGCTTACCGTTTTATCAAACCACTTAAAATGTAACTGCTCAGCATTTGTACGCGTATTGTTCAACTCAATCCCACGTAATGTTGCCGATACAGATAATTCCTCACTAATTTTAATGCTACGAAATAAAAACGGAATCATCAAATATTCCCATTTTTCCCAGAACGGTCTTCCCATTAAACGTTGTTTGACGTATTGGCGAATTGTTTTATATTCATTTAACAGCGTAGGCGTATAACGCATACAAACGACCACCGGCAAACTAATTCGACGTGAAAAATGCATTTTCTCAAAAAACTGGAGCATTTCAGAAGGCGAGATTTTTCTCAATAAAGGAACAGCTGCCATGTAGATTGGCATTAAGCGTAGACCGAAATACGGAAAGATTAAAAACATTGAAATACTTTGGGGTAAGTCCATGCTTTCGCCAACCGCATAAAGGGCATAAAAAATAACAAATGTGAGAATCATGTAAAATGTAGTCTTATAAAAACCTTGTACAACTAAATACAAGGCTAAAAAGGCGCTGAACCACATTATTGGGATTAAACTATTCGCAACAAAAGCCATAATCATTGCCATTATTAAAACAATAATGGTGCTTAATGGGTGAAATCTAACTGACATGTTCTTGGCTCCTTAGTGTCGACTAACAGATGTGAAGTGTTTGTTGACCATTTTTATACTAATATATGCAGCAACTAATGAAAATACGACTGTGATGGCACCCACAAATAGTTGACCTTGAACGCTTAAATACAAATCAATCATTTCGTTAGCATATGGCTTACTTGAGCGTAATGCTGAAATATATTTTTCTCTAAAGAATGTGAATGGAATAATCATTGAAATATTGACGACGACATAATGTAGAATATGTGAAAAGACAATCAGTTTATTACTCTTATAACCGTTATTTACTTTAAGCAACCACTCACTAATTAAAGCAGCTACTAAGATAAATGGCACTGTATACCACATTCCCATAAACATTAATAAAATACCTAAAACTACGTTAAAAATCAAAATTACACCTGGTTTAGCAATTCGGCGGCACATTACCAAATAAGGTAACATTGTTAAAAGCGACATTGTTGCAGTTTCTATATAAACACGAATAGGTGTCACAATTGTAAGTCCAAAACCTACAACACCCATTAAAATATAAATTATACCTGTGAAAATACCAATTGTTACCAAATCGCGAATGGTTAATTTTTCCATGAAGTTCATTCCTCTTTTCTTTCTGATGACATACTCATTCTATTTTAATTGATAGTCATTCTCAATGTCAATGTTTTAGCTATATAAAAAGTACATTCACTAGGAATGTACTTTCTTTAGTAGTAACTTATTCAAACGAAGTACTTAGTCGTTAAACTGTTTGAAAATCAAACATGCGTTATGTCCACCGAACCCAAAAGAGTTAGATAAAACAGTATTTACTTCTACCTCACGCTTCACGTTAGGTACATAATCTAAATCACATACTTCATCCGCTTCATTTAAGTGAATTGTAGGAGCAATTGCATTGTCACGAATTGTTTGAACAGCGAATACCGCTTCAATTCCACCAGATGCACCGAGCGTATGCCCTGTCATCGATTTAGTTGAAGAAATAGGCGTTGAGTATGCAGCTTCACCAAAAACTGATTTGATTGCTGCTGTTTCGTACTCATCGTTGTAAGGCGTGCTTGTTCCATGAGCATTGATATAATCAATTGCCTCTGGTTCAAGCGTAGCATCTGCTAAAGCTTTTTTCATCGCACGAGCAGCACCTTCGCCATTTGGAGCAGGTGCAGTCATATGATGAGCATCTCCAGTAGAACCATAACCAACAAGCTCTGCATAAATTTTAGCACCACGCGCTTGCGCATGTTCCAACTCTTCAATAACTAAAATACCAGCGCCTTCACCGATAACGAAACCATCACGGTTTTTATCAAATGGACGTGAAGCTGTATCAACATCAGGATTAAGCGATAACGCTTTGCTTGATGTGAAACCTGCCATCGACATTTTAGTAATCGGTGCTTCAGCTCCACCGGTAATCATCGCTACTGCATCACCACGTTGAACAACTCTAAAAGCATCACCAATAGAATTTGTTCCTGTTGCACATGCTGTAACAGTTGCAGAGTTAACTCCCTTAGCTCCTAATTGAATTGAAACCTGACCTGTTGCCATATCAGGAATCATCATTGGAACGAAGAAAGGACTCACGCGACTAGGTCCACGTTTAATTAATTTCTCAAATTCTTTTTCGTATGTTTCCATACCACCGATACCAGATCCAATCCAAACACCAATATCTTCAGCATTTGTTTCATCGATTGTTAACTGAGCATCTTCAACTGCCATAAAGGCAGATGCAACTGCGAATTGTGTAAAACGGTCCATATGACGGCCGGCTTTACGATCGATGTACGTTGCAATATCAAAATCTTTTACTTCCGCACCAACTTTAACTGCGTATTCAGTAGTGTCTAATCGAGTAAGCTCTCCAACCCCATTTTTACCTGCTAAAGCATTTTCCCATGACTCTTCAGCTGTGTTTCCTAATGGTGTTATTGAACCAACACCCGTGATAACTACACGTTTGGTCATCGTATCTTTCGCTCCTTTTAAAGTAATATAAACTACCTTTGTAAATTTAGTCTTTTAGAAAAAGTATAATAATGTCGTTAAATAAAAAGACCATCCTCTTCTATTATATATTAATTTCAGTATTTGTGAATTCATTTGTATCTTTTATCTTTTATTTACCCCAACGAAGTAACACTGCACCCCATGTTAAACCGCCACCAAAGCCTACAAGTACAATATTGTCACCGTCTTTAACTTTACCTGAACGAACAGCATCACAAAGAGCTACAGGTATTGAAGCTGATGATGTATTACCATATTTGTGAACAGTTTTAATCATTTTTTCTTCTGGTAAATTAAGTCGTTCACGAGCAGCATTCATAATACGAATATTAGCTTGATGAGGAATTAATAAATCGAGCTCTTCTTTTTCAATGCCTGCTTTTTCAAGAACCGACAAGGCTGAATAACCCATTTGACGTACTGCGAATTTAAAGACTTCGCTTCCGTTCATATTAATATTATGATTTTCATCTTCATAAAGGAATTCAGCGCCAGCTCCATCCGAACCTAACTCAAAGCTCAAAATACCATTGTCATCGCTTACTGCTCCTAAAACGGCTGCTCCTGCTCCATCGCCAAAAAGAACAGCAGTTGAGCGGTCTTCCCAGTTTGTCGCTTTAGAAAGCTTATCAGCACCAATAACAAGCACATTTTTATACGTACCCGCTTCAATAAAATGTTTAGCAGTTACAACACCAAACATAAAACCTGAACAAGCTGCTTCAAGATCCATGCCAGGGATTTTTTTAGAACCAATCGCATGTTGCACATAATTTGAAATAGAAGGATGGCGTTGTGTCTGCGTTACAGTAGCAGTGATAATAAAATCAATATCTTCGGGCTGTAACCCTGCATCTTTGATAGCATCTTTTGCAGCTCCAATTGCCATATCAACAGTATCAATATCATCCGGTGCAATACGTCGTTCTTCAATTCCTGTTCGTGTGCGAATCCACTCATCATTTGTATCGATAATTTTTTCTAAATCTTTATTTGTAACGATATTATCTGGAATATAACTTCCGACCCCTAAAATTCCTGCGTTCATTTTTAAAACACTCCTTCGATTCTTATTATGACCTGGTACTAATTTTAAAACATTTATTTGTTTTTTGCAACTTTGTTTGTTCATTTATCACGCACTCTTTATTTATAATGACACATTTACCGATTATTTTATAGATTAACGTTCATAACTTCTGTAAATATGCTAAAATGAAAGCAGCAATGGTTATAATTTGGAGGTGTCAACGATGCGTTATTTTATCTCTGCGCTTTGGGTTTTCATTTTAAGTGCAATGTCTAACTATGTTGTAAGTTCGATGTCTGATGTGCCTTTCCACATAGGTCAAACAGTCATCCTAGGGACTCTCGTTACCTTAGCGATCTGGTTCTTACCAGCTATCCTTAAAAGTCACGATGAGCTTTCTGAATAATACGTATGAAACTCTATGCCCAACGCATAGGGTTTTTATTTACAAAAAAAGGTGCTGAATATTTTTATTCAGCACCTTTCTTTTTAGCTTAGTCTAATTACCACTTTATTTTAAATAATGTTTACTCACGACTGTTAAATCATCTGCTAATTCGTATACAAGTGGTGTTCCTGTTGGAATTTCCACTTCCATAATATCAGCATCAGAAATATTATCGAGATATTTTATTAACGCTCTTAAACTGTTACCATGTGCTGCAACAACAACGTTCTCACCACGTAAAAGTGCTGGTGAAATCGCATCAGACCAATAAGGTAGCACACGTTCTAATGTTACTTTAAGGTTTTCACCACCGGGTAACACACGTTGATCAACGTTTGCGTAGCGGCGATCATGCGTTGGGTGATGTTCATCACTCACTTCCATCAAAGGTGGCAAAACATCATAACTACGACGCCATTGGTGCACTTTTTCATCACCATACTTCGCAGCAGTTTCAGCTTTGTTTAATCCTTGTAAAGCTCCGTAATGACGTTCATTTAGACGCCAATGTTTTGTTACAGGCAACCAATCTTGATCGCTTTCCTGCAATACAAAATTCAACGTATGAACTGCCCGTTTTAAAACCGATGTAAAGGCGTGATCAAATGAAATGTTTTCGTTTTTGATTAGCTGACCTGCATGCTTCGCTTCCTCAATACCTTGTTCCGAAAGTTCAACATCTTCCCAGCCAGTAAAAAGATTCTTTTTGTTCCATTCACTTTGTCCATGACGAATTAACACTAATTTCATATGATCTCCTCCTTCTGATTACGCTTCTTTCGTAATCAGTAATTGCCCTTCTTGAACAGTCACAACTGCTGTATCACCTTCACCTATATCCCCGGCAATAATTTCACGCGCAAGCGGTGTTTCAATATGACGAATCATGTAGCGGTTGAGCGGACGAGCGCCATATGCTGGATCATAAGCTTCCTCACCAATGAATTTAGCTGCTTCATCAGTGATTTTCAAAGTGATTTGTTGTTCGTTAAGACGTTCTTCGAGGCTCTTAGCTAATTTTAATACAATCCCTGAAATATTATCAAGCGATAACGGTTTAAATAACACTATGTCATCCACACGATTTAAAAATTCAGGTTTGAAATGTCCTCTTAACGTTGCCATAACTTGCTCCTCAGCTTCTGGGCTAATTTGTTGATTTTTTGTTCCTTCAAGTAAATATTGTGAACCGATATTCGATGTCATAATAATGACTGTGTTTTTAAAATCAACGAGTCGACCTTGTGAGTCAGTGATTCGTCCATCATCTAACACTTGTAATAAAATGTTAAATACATCTGGATGGGCTTTCTCAATCTCATCAAGCAATATAATTGAGTAAGGGTTTCGACGCACTGCCTCAGTGAGTTGTCCACCTTCTTCATAACCTACATAGCCTGGTGGTGCTCCAACTAAACGAGACACTGAGTATTTTTCCATGTATTCGCTCATATCGATACGAACCATATGATCTTCACTATCAAACAACTGATTAGCCAAAGCTTTGGCTAACTCTGTTTTACCAACACCTGTAGGACCTAAGAAGATGAACGAACCAATAGGACGTCGTGGATTTTTTATACCTGCACGTGCTCTAATAACGGCATCACTCACTAATTCAACAGCTTCATTTTGACCAATAACACGTTCATGCAATGCATCGTCAAGATGTAGTAATTTATTACGTTCTCCTTCGACAAGCCGTTTAACCGGTACACCTGTCCAACGAGATACTACATCAGCTATTTCTTCTTGTGTCACAGATTCTTGCACTAAACGATTATCATCTGATGCATTTTCAGCCGTTGCTTCTAGTTCAGCCAAACGTTGTTCCTCTTCAGGAATTTTACCATGACGCAACTCTGCTGCTTTGCTTAGGTCATAGTTGTTTTCAGCATCTTCCAACTGATGACGTAATTCATCAATATAGCTACGCACTTCACGTACATTAGCAATTTCATCTTTTTCTGCTTTCCATTTTGCTTCCATTTGTTGTTTCTCTTCTTTAAGTTCACTTAACTCTTCTCGTAATACATCTAAACGAGTTGCACTCACATCATCTTTTTCTTGTTCAAGTGCTGCTTCCTCAATCTCTAGTTGCATCACACGACGCGTTATTTCATCTAACTCATTTGGCATT
>NZ_JAFYUW010000116.1:0-20806 GCF_017549435.1 Brochothrix sp. | reverse complement strand
CGTTGCATGGGATCGTGGCTTACCCTCTCATTACGATTAAGTTGTTCTATCATCGCCATTTCATTTTCATCTAAACGAAAATCAGCGATGCTGATATTCTCTATAATACGGCTTGTTGTTTGTGATTTTGGAATAACCACAGAGCCTCTTTGTAGATGCCAGCGAATAACCACTTGTGCTGCTGTCTTTTCATAACGTTCTGCAATCGCGTGTAAGAGTGGATCTGTAAGTAAACCACTCTTATTTTGACCTAATGGCCCCCATGATTGATGTTGTATGTTGTTGTTTTTAAGATACTTAATTAAGTCTACTTGTGAAAAATAGGGGTGCGTCTCCACTTGGTCTATTGCTGGGATAATGTTGTGTTCCGCTAATAACCGTTCCAACAATGGCTGTTCATAATTGCAGACACCGATTGCACGTACACGTTTTTCCTCTAACAATCGCTCCATTGCACGCCAAGTTTCATTAAAGTGCTCTTTTATTGGCCAATGAATCATATACAAATCTAAATAATCGAGCTTCATTTCATTCAATGTCGTTTCATAAGCGCGTAATGTTTCATCGTATCCTTGATCTGTATCCCAGACTTTGGAAGTAATAAATAACTCATTACGAGGAATTCCCGCACTAGCAATTGCATGACCTACCATCGCTTCGTTTTCATAACGCTTTGCTGTATCAATTGCTCGATACCCAGCCTCTAAGGCATCAACAATAGGTTGCTCTTCTTCCATTTTGAAAACACCAAAACCTATTTGTGGCATTTCAACTCCATTATTCAGAGTGATTTTATCGGAAAAAACATTATTCATCAGTATCTCCCCTTTACTTATTATTTCTAGATTTTCAAACATAAAAATTAAAAATTAATAAATTCTACACACTTTGTATTTTACAGCAGTTTCTCTTTGAAATCTAATATTTAGGTCGATACTAACTATGAACAAAAGCCGTTATATCAAGCGTCCACAATACCGAAAACGCTTTCAATTAATAAGTGCTAAAAAGCCTCTATTCACTAGTGATTAGACCTTAGTGTAAATAGACAAATTCAATTGTAAAGATTTTGTTAAGAAATCACTAAATTTTTGTTTTTTGTGTTAGAATGAGAATGTACTTTGCTTGTTTAAGAGTTACAAAAAAACTAATCAAAAGATTACTAAACTACTTATTCATATAATGGAGGAATTCAAGAATGGTTTTCAAAAATAAAAAAGATCGTTTTGCACATTTATTACATGAGATTTCATTAAACATCAACGAAGCTGGTAAGTATTTCAGTGAATTTAATGCAGAAACACAAGATGATTTGCGTAAATTAGCTGAAGTGATGAAAGAGTATGAACTTAAAGGTGACACTCTTGTACACAAAATCATTTTAGAACTCAACAACGCTTTTATCACACCCATTGAACGTGAAGATATGTTGGAATTAACAAACCGATTAGATGACATTTTAGATGGATTCGAACAAGCATCATTCATCTTAGAAATGTACAATATTTCTACAAAAGATGAATACATAACTAAATTCTTAGAAAACCTTTCAAAAGCAACTGCAGATATTTCAATTGCTACAGGTTATATCTTTGATAAAAAACTTAAAAACGTACGTGAACTTGCTATTCAAATTAAAGATTACGAATCAATTTGCGATGATATTTACCGTGATTCGATTCGCCACTTAAACGATAACATCACTGATCCTATTACGTTCTTCAAATATCGTGAAGCCTACGAAGATTTAGAAGATATTGCTGATGGTTGTCAATCAGTTGCTAACACTCTTGAAACTATCGTTATGAAGAACGCTTAATAAGGAGACCTTAAAATTCTATGGATAATATATTAATTATTACAATAGCTATTGTTGCTGCTGCCCTTGTGTTTGACTTTATCAATGGTTTCCATGATACTGCCAATGCAATTGCTACGAGTGTTTCAACAAAAGCGATTAAACCAAAACAAGCCATTATTATGGCTGCAATTATGAACTTTTTAGGTGCCATTTCATTTACAGGAGTTGCAAAATCATTAACAAAAGATATTGTTGACCCCTTTGCACTTCCAAATGGGGATGTCGTAATTTTATCTGCATTAATTGCTGCAATTATTTGGAACCTTGTTACATGGTACTTCGGTATCCCAAGTAGTTCATCACATGCGTTGATTGGTTCTATTGCCGGTGCTGCAATTACAGCAGCTTTCCTTGCAGGTAAATCATCACCGCTGAACTATGCTGGTTTTACTAAAATTATTCAAGCATTAATTTTAGCGCCGTTCCTGGCATTTGCCGCTGGTTTTATTATCTATACTATTTTCAAATATACCTTGAAAAATTTCAACTTGGATCAGACGAACCGTCGTTTCCGTTACTTACAAGTTGTTACAGCCGCCTTTCAATCTTATGCTCACGGTACCAACGATGCTCAAAAATCAATGGGTATCATTACACTTGCTTTGATTGCGAACGGTTACCAATCTGAGGCTGATGGCGTTCATTTTTGGGTGCAGTTTGCCTGTGCATTAGCAATGGCTCTTGGTACTTCAATTGGTGGTTGGAAAATCATCAAAACAGTTGGTAGTAAAATTATGAAAATCAAACCGGTTAATGGTGTTGCTGCTGACCTTGGTTCGATGTCTGTTATTTTCTCTGCAACTGCAATGGGGCTCCCTGTAAGTACAACTCACGTTATTAGCTCATCTATACTAGGTGTAGGTTCATCTCACCGTATACGAGGCGTGAAGTGGGATACAGCTCAGCGTATGATTATCACATGGGTAATCACATTACCTATTTCAGCAATTGTTGCTGGTGGTATCTACTGGATCTTCACTCTATTTATGTAAATTTTTCAAAACGCTGTTGACATGATGTCAGCAGTGTTTTTTTATGCAAACTAAAAACCACACTGTTTGTCGTGTGGTTTTTAGCTACTTCTTATTTATCTTCAAATACAACTCGATCATAATCCGGTGCAGCAACATCCATATTTTGGAAGTCTTGTTGGCGCAATGCTTCGTATGTGAGGATTGCAGCAGTATTACTTAAATTTAATGAGCGAATGTTCTCAGACATTGGAATACGCAAACAAGTCTCACGATGATCGCGTAAAACCGAATCAGGAAGCCCCGTTGTTTCTTTTCCAAAGACAAAGAAGATATCTTCGTCAGTATTACTGTAATCAAAGTCACTATATGTATGTTCGCCAAATTTAGTGATAAAATAAAATTTACCCTTTGGATATTTTTCAAATAACTCATCGAGTGAATCATGCATTGATAAGTTAACGCTCTCCCAATAATCAAGTCCGGCGCGCTTTAAATATTTATCTTCTAATGAAAATCCTAGTGGGCGTACAAGATGTAATGCTGTGTTTGTTCCGGCACAAGTACGCGAAATGTTACCTGTGTTTGCTGGAATTTCAGGTTGGAATAATACAATATGATTCATGATTAATATGAGCCTTCTTTCTCTGATAATTGTAGTAGTGCTTTGCTAATTTCCTGATACGCTTCAGCATCAGTTTCTTCCTTTTCAGCTGCTATCAAAGCATCGTATGCGATGCCACCACCTATTTTTGAAAGTGAATAAGCTGCGGTTCCTCGAATAACTGGCCGGGGGTCTTCTAATAAACAGTTGACTAAATCTGGTACGGCTGTTTGATCTTTGTAACGTCCTAATATTAGGATAGCATTACGTTGTAAAGGTTTTTTACCACGCCACGAACCAGCCATTGGACCAAATGTTTCTTTAAATTCACGATTAGAAATCGTTAGTAAAGGCTTTAATAGTGGCTTTATTTTCGCTTCTTCTGGCTCCATTTCAGGATGTAAGTGGAAATCTTTGCCGCGGTTATAGGGACAAACAACTTGGCATGTATCGCAGCCATATAAACGATTATGTAACTTTTCACGAAATCGTTCTGGCATCATCCCCTTAGTTTGAGTTTGATAACTGAGACATTCCTTACCATCCATTCTTCCTTCACCAAGTAAAGCGCCTGTTGGACACGCCTTGATACATTGCGTACATTCACCACAACCATCAGCCATTGGTTCATCTGCTTCGAACTCAAGGTTTGTTATCATCTCTCCAAGGTATACAAAGCTGCCAAACTCAGGCGTAATCAGCAATGTGTTCTTACCACGCCATCCGATACCCGCTCGCTCTGCAACAGCTACATCCGATAATTCACCCGTATCTACCATTGACTTAAAACGGGCAGTTGGTACCTTCTCCTTAATGAACGCTTCAATCAATGCTAGCTTTTCACGTAAAATTGTATGATAATCAACGCCCCATGAAGCTCGAGCGAAAACACCACGCCATTCACCACGTTTGCTGCGAAGATTATTATCCGTTTGATTAGGATAGGCTAGTGCGATTGCTATAATTGAACGGGGTTCCTCAAAAATAACAGATGGATCAACTCGTTCTTTTATCACCGGGTGTTCAAAACCTGTTAATAAGTCATGCTCTGCTGCAAACGTTAAACGTTTTTCTAAAGTTTGAAAGTAATCAGCATGAGTAAAACCAATTTTTTGTACACCGATAGATTGTGCATATGCTTTAATCTCTGCTTTTAATTGTGCATTGACCACGCGATTACTCCTCCTTTTTTTAGTTTAACTTATTACCGAAAAAAAAACACTGCACGGTTAGTAAAACCCGGCAGTGTTCGACATTTGTTAATTAAGCGGGTGATCGGGATCGAACCGACGACAACAGCTTGGAAGGCTGTAGTTTTACCACTAAACTACACCCGCTAAGTGATAGGTAACTTTTATTACTTCTTTATTATAGCAAATCCTTTGAAAAAATCAAGTATTTCTGTTTAAAAAAAGTAATAAACGATGGTTATTAAAATTTAACGGTATCTCTTAACAAGAAAAACAAACTCTATTCCCACCCTATCTAAAATTTAAATTGATTGAGCAAGCCACTTTAATCAATTAACCTTCAACTTGAAGCGTTAATTACTTTTTTCTCACTACAATACGCCCTATTTTAATTACTTCAAAAAAAGAAGCAGGCTCAGATAACCTACTTCTTTTTTATTCAATAATTTCAACAACAACTACATTATTTTTCTAATTACTTAGAGCAGATTAAAGGTGATTAGCCTTTTTGCTTGTCATCTTACTATTTTATTGAAAAGTGCTATATATGAGGTACACATTTAATATTGTTAATACGATTGCGATGAACCAAGCAACATATTTAACCCACTTAGGATTCGCAAATTCACCCATCATTTTTTTACTACTTGTAAAAATAGTTAATGGAATAATTGCAAATGGCAATGCAACGCTGAGGAATACTTGCGTATAAATTAACAATTCCTCTACTTTCGCATCTTGTCCATTGTATACAACCACCATGATAATTACTGGGATAATCGCTAATAGTCTTGTTACTACACGACGTAACCACATTGGAATCTTCATTTTAATAAAACCTTCCATCACTATTTGACCAGAAAGTGTTCCTGTGATGGTAGAATTTTGACCTGAAGCCAATAAGGCGACTGCAAACAATGTACTGAGTATCGGACTTGCAACAGCACCGACAATTTTATTGTCACTTAATGCATTATATAATTCAACAAAACGACCTAAATCACTTTCAACACCATAAAACATAGCTGCCCCTAATATCAATAAGAGACAATTGACAACCATAGCAATGGTTAGTTGAATATTTGAATCAATCGTAGAAAATTTAATCGCTTCACGTTTACCTGCAGCTGTACGTTTGTATTGTCGTGCCTGGATAATCGAACTATGTAAATAAAGATTATGAGGCATTACTGTTGCGCCCACAATACCTAATGCTAATAATAACATACCTGGTTGTAGTGCAATTTGTGGATCTGGAATAAAACCTTTTAACATTGGCCCCCATTCTGGGCTTGCTAAGATTACTTCATATAGAAAAACAATGAAAATAGTCGCTATCAAAGTTGCCACGATGGCTTCAATTTTTCTAAAACCGACTTTTGATAATAATAATAACAACATAACATCTAGTGCTGTAATTAAAACACCCACTATTAGTGGCATTCCAAATAATAAATGTAAGGCAATCGCACCACCAATGACCTCTGCAATATCTGTTGCCATAATCGCTAATTCAGTAATAATCCATAATATAAAGCCAACTGGCTTACTTGTTGCTTTACGTGTGGCTTGTGCTAAGTCCATTCCTGTAACAATTCCTAGCTTGGCTGACATACTTTGAAGTAACATAGCCACAATACTTGAAATTAATATGACAGACAACAATGCATACGCATACTGCGCACCACCTGCAATAGAAGTAATCCAATTACCAGGGTCCATATACCCCACAGCCACTAATACACCTGGTCCACTATACGCGGCTAACTTTCGCCAAAAACCACCTTTAGACGGCATAACTACCGTGTTATTTATCTCTTCTAAACTTGCTCCATTCGCATGTTGAACAACAGATTGATGTTCTTTTGTATTTTTCTCATGTGTCATTCACAACGCCTCCTTGATCACTTGAATATATAAATACGACTTCTACAAGTTTTATTTTGCACCAGGGAAACATTTTTGTCAATGTCTAAGTTTTTCAGGTAATATAATGGAAACGCTTAACCTTGAGCGCTTCTAAGGCAGGTACTTTTTTATTTTTTTTCTGTGATATCCCAACCTTCAATTTTAAGTGAAAGCTCTTGCAATAACTGTAATTGTTCTCGCGTATGTCGGTAGGGTAACTCTAGATACCACGCCTCTAACTCAGGGTTATCAAGCAACGGAAATGTTGAGTTAACCGTTTCATCACGCAACCCATTTATATCGTCCACAAAGTAGTTGACTGGTGTGCCTACTTCGTTAGCAATTTTAACCAGTACGTTTAACGGTGGACGGTTTCGATTCATTTCATATTTACTAATAACAGATGCATTGACACCAATTCGTTCAGCTAATTCTTTTTGTGTGTATCCTCTTTTTTGACGCTCGTCTTTAATTTTATCCCCAATATTCACAGTCTTCACTCCTTTGATAACTTTCTTCTTTATCTTATTTTACCATTGTTCCACAACAAAAAAAGCCTGTTCCCTCATTAATTATATTAAGAGGGACCAGACCTTGTATTTTAGATATCACGAACACTATCAAACAAATCAATATTTTCTTGAATTTTTTCATTATTTCCAAACACACAGATTTTTGCATCTTCTAATGCGTCTGCAAACATTTGCGCCATTTCACGGATGTCTTCTGCTGTTGTAGAAAGTATCTCATCACGTGTTTTTTGGATATCTTTTACAGTGAGGCCTTTTTGGTGGCGAGCAACTGCACGAGCTCCCTCTTGTCGAGGTGATAGCGGCATATCCATCCCACCCATCGTTCCAATAATATATTTCGTCATTTCATAATCACTTGCATCAAACGTGCGTAAATAATCAACAACTTTATCATATACCGCCAATGTTTCAGGAAGATTAGGATCTCGGTACGACCAGAACAACCATTTTCCGTTTTCTTGCATTACAAAACCTGCACCATAAGCGCCACCAAGTACACGGACTTGATTCCATAAATAATCATATGAAAGAATTTTTTTCAAGACAGTAATATGTCCATTATAGGGATATTTTTTATTATCCAATTTCCCACCTTTGACAACATATTGTACTTTACTAGACGTTTGAAGTCCTTCATTACTATTTTCATTTAATTCATAAGAACGATTCGCATTATTGCTACGCTCACTATGGTTTAAATCCAAAGCTTCAATCGCTTGTGTCACTTCTTGATAAATACTGTGATCACCTGTTACTGAAATACTCAAAGCCTCTACACTAATAATATCTGCTAACAAGTTAGTGAAACGTTCTTGAACTGATTCAAAGTCTGTTTCCAATTGTGTTGTTAAATCACAAATGAAATCATAAAAACCAAGTCCACGAATGTCTTCTGAGTAATTACTCAACGGCTCAATATATGAACCCAAACGAGCGGCAGCAATATTATGTCCTGCTTGATTCATGCTCATCTCAATACGTGATTTTATAATCTGAACAATCTCAGTAATACGTTTTTTATCAGTGAAAAGTGTTTCTTTTAAAATTTTAGTAACAAATGCTAAGCCATTTTTCACTTCATCCTGTAAAATTTTTGTTTTTACAGTGAAGTATGTTTGGAACTCTTCAGAAGGTGCTTTTTCACTTAAAATACTGTTGTAGAAACTTGTTCCACCTGTCACAATATTAAGTTCATTCGAAAGCTCAGAATAGTTGTATGATGATGTATCTAACTGGCCGACTAAGTCTTCTAAAAGTCCCAGGTATGGAACATCGGCTTTTGCAACATGAGAAGTGTTAAACATCAAGGCTATATATGCGATTTTATTCGTATCCGCCTCATAAAACATGACTGGTATATCATTAGATTTAGTCAATGATAATGGATAATCAGTCGCTTCAGCTTTTAAATCGGCACGTGTTAACATCGGCAATTTTTTCAACGCTTCTTCATCATCTACTAACTCTTGTTGCGCTTTTAAGTCAGCTGTTGCTACAACTAAATCAGCAACTTCTTGTTCAGATAAACTCGTTTTAAATGCATTAAGCTCAGCTGTTACATTCGCATTTGTTTCATCTGCTAAAGTATGTGAAGGTTCGACAATAACCAAACTTTGATGCAAGCTGTTCAAGAAATAGCGATCAATTAATTTTTCAAAATAAGGTGAATGTAACCCTTGTTTTACAGCCGTTAATGTTTTTTCATAAGCTAAGTGAGTGGCTGGTTTTCCTTCATATAACCAACTGTCCATTGCTCGCATCGAATAAATAAGACCTTTTGGCATCGAACCAAAATCTGCTTCACGTAATTGGAACTCTTTCAACATAATAGCAGATTCGATTAAATCTTTATCAATACCTTCTGACACAAGTTTTTGTAATGTTTCACGTACAACCTCTTGGAAACGCTCTTTATCTGACGCATTGGCATTTTTAATAACAATACTAAATAATGGCTGTAATATGCCGTTATCGTACATTCCAAAAACATCATTTCCTAATTTCGCATCTAATAAAGCTTGTTTCAAGGGCGCTGCTGAGCTTTCTAATAAGATATATTCAAGCACATCTAAGGCAAAATAATTTTCTGCATCAAATATGTCTGAGATTACATAGTTTAAACTTAAGAATGATTTATTATCTAATGATTCTGTTGGTAATACCGCATATTCTTTCACTTCCTCATGTAAATCGCCCAAGGCTAATTGATAAGGAATTGCTGTTGTATTTTCCACTTTTTCAAATTCTGATAAATACTCAGCATCTAAAAAGGCTAATTTTTCTAAGATATCTAAATCCCCAGCTAGCGTAATAAAACTATTTGAGGCATTATAAAAACGTTGGTAATCCTTGACGAACTGGTCGTAAGTTAACTCAGGAATCGCAATGGGATCACCGCCAGATTCATAGCGATAAGGCGTATCTGGAAACAATGATTTTTGAATACTGCGCATTAAAATTTGTTCCGGCGAAGAAAAAACACCTTTCATTTCATTATAAACGACACCTTTATACTCGATAGGCTCTTCCACACTATTTAATTCATAATGCCAACCCTCTTGTTTTAAGATACCTTGTTTTTCAGTTAATAATGGATGAAAAACTGCATCAAGATACACATCCATTAAATTATGAAAATCTTTGTCATTTTGACTTGCGACTGGATACATTGTTTTATCACTAAATGTCATTGCATTTAAAAAAGTGTTTAGTGATCCTTTTACTAATTCCACAAATGGTTCTTTTAATGGATACTTGCGCGAACCGCAAAGAACTGAGTGCTCGAGAATATGGAATACACCTGTATCATCTTCTGGTGGTGTTCTGAACGAAATTGAGAACACTTTATTTGTATCATCATTTTCAAAATAGAGTAATTTAGCCCCTGTTTTTTCGTGTTCGAAAACGTGTGTAATTGATTTTATTTCTTCAACTTCTTCACGTTCTTGGTAAATAAAGCCATGATACCTTGCTTCTAATTGTAAGTCTAGCATCTGTTTCCTCCTATTTATACTGTCTATTTGTTCAATGACTCTATTATAGCAAATTCCTGCTGTTATTTGACCAATTCAGCTTATTCCTTCATTAAAATAGCTTAATGCACAGTGCTAGTGACATTTAATAGGATTAAAATTTCTTCTAATTTTCTAATTTCAAGCGTTGGTTGATTCTCTTGACCAGCAATTGTTCCTCCTGGGTTATACCAACAAGTCGTAATACCGGCTAAATTACCACCTTTTATATCAGAAGTTAAGGAATCACCAATAATAATCGTTTCATTTTTTTCAAAATTAGGAATACGTTCAAAAACATAAGAGAAGTATTCTGGCATTGGTTTTTGATAACCTGTGTCTTCGGAAACAAATACATTTTTAAAATAAGGACGTAAACCTGAATCTTCAAGGCGACGATATTGTGTTGTAGAGACACCATTTGTTACGATATATAAATCGAATTTTTCATGTAATTCTTGGATTAAATTGAGAGCACCTTCAATTAAATGATGACCTTCTGCTAAAAACTCACGATATCTTTGGTCTACTTTAGCACCATCAATTTCTTTACCATACGCTTTAAAAACCTCTGTAAAACGGTTAGAGATAACTTCCTTTTGTGTGACCTCTCCACGTTCAAATGCACGCCACATCGCTTGATTAATCGTTTGATAATGCAGCTCAATTTCAGCTGTTAACTCTAGTTTTTGTTCTTTAAAAAGTTTTTTCAAAGCAGCTTGTTCTGTTGCTTTAAAATCTAATAATGTATCATCGATATCGAATAATAGCGTTTTGTAATTTTTCATCTATATAAACCCCTTTTAATTATAAATATCTTTTGCTATGGCAATGAGTTTCTCTCGGTTTTTTATTATAATATCTGTTTCCGTACGCTCAATCATCCCATCTTCAATAAATGCCTTTATGATACGATTAAGATGTCTTGAACTGGTACCTATTAAATCAGCAGTGTCTTTAAGTTCAGACCGATTAAGGGCACAATTTTGTTCATCGCACACAATTGATGTTAAATAACTCGCAAAACGCACTTCGACTGGGTACAACAAATTAATGCTTAACGCCTCAGATTTTAACCAAAATTTTTCAGAAACGACATTCAACAATAATTGTAAAAACCTTGCATCTTGAAAACCATTCTGATGAATGACCTTTTTAGATATCGCCAACATTTTAACTGTTGATATTGCTTCAATGGTATTCATACATGATACATCTTGAATACATTCGACATCACCTAATATTTCAAATGGCTCTTTAATTGCAACAATTAAATTTTTCCCTTCTGAAGAAGTAGTGAAGATTTTCATTCGACCCTCTACTTGAAAAAGGACGTGCTCTATTTCCTCACCTTGTGTACAAATAAGTTCACCACTTTGATAGGTTTGAATGGTCATAAAAGAACGTAATTCTTCATTGATATGCTGATCTAAACCATATTTTTGAATATAGTAATCAACTTGTTCTCGATTCATAACTCGTTCCAAATCGACGCCTCCTCTTAGTTGATAACATTTTATCATAAAGTTAGCCCTATTATCGAGACTTATGTCCTGACAGTATTATCATCCCATAAAAAAAGCCCCTAATAAAATATTAGGGACGACAAATTCTATAACACTTTTTCTAAAAATATTTTTGCTCGTTCTGATTTTGGTGAATCAAAAAACACTTTCGGCTCTGTTTCTTCAATAATCGTACCTTCATCCATAAAAATAATTTTACTAGACACACGTTCAGCAAAAGCCATTTCATGCGTTACGATTACCATTGTAATACCTGTATCTGCTAATGATTGAATAACTTCTAACACTTCTTTAACCATTTCAGGATCCAGTGCAGACGTTGGTTCATCAAATAAAAGATACTTCGGTTTCATCGCTAAAGCTCGGGCAATTGCTACACGTTGTTTTTGTCCACCAGATAGTTTTGACGGATAAACGTCTGCTTTATCGGATAAACCAACTTGTTCAAGCAAAGCTTTGGCTTCTTTATGAGCCTGTTCTTTTGCTGTTTTACGAACTTTAATCGGTGCATAAGTAATATTTTCTAGCACTGTTTTATGTGGAAAGAGATTAAAATGTTGAAAAACCATCCCAACTTCACTACGCATCTTCATGACTTGTTTTTCTGACAATGATGTTATATTCTCATTATCGATAAAAATTTCGCCAGTTGTTGGCTCACCAAGTAAGTTAATACAGCGTAATAGTGTTGATTTTCCAGAGCCTGAAGGACCAATGATTGTAACAACTTCTCCATCATTAATCTTTGTACTGATATCTTTTAAGACATGTAATTTACCAAAGTTTTTATTAACGGTTTTCATCTCAATCACTGCGACCTAGTCTCCTTTCTAATAAAGAACCAATAAATGTTAAGATCATTGTTAAACAGTAGTATACGATAAATGCCACAATCATTGGTGGGAAGTAGGTATACATGTTCGCGGCAACAATCTCTGAGCGACGCATCAAATCGGTTACTGCAATCGTTGAAACAATTGCTGATTCTTTTGTTAATGTTATGAACTCATTCATTAATGCTGGAAGAATATTTTTAATTGCTTGTGGCAAAATAATATCTAACATGAATTTATTGTATGGGACTCCCAATGCCTTAGCAGCCTCATATTGTCCTTTATCCACAGCATTTAAACCTGAACGAATAATTTCAGACATATATGCTGCTGAATTTAATGAAAAGGTCAAAATTGCTGCTGTTAAAGGTTCAATATCAAAATGAAACAGCTGTGGTAATGCTAAATATACTAATGAAAGTTGCATAATAAGTGGTGTTCCTCGGAAAATCGAAGTGTAAAAATGTGCAAAACCACTTAATACTTTATATTTACTAATTTTGAAAATTGCTAAAATGATTCCTAATATAAAACCAAATAATGCGGAGAAAAAGGCAATTTGTAATGTGACCCAGACACCGTTTAATATATAAGGAATCGATGGTTTAAGATTATTGAATGTTTCTATTAACTCCTGCATGCCATCGTTCGCTCCTCTCTCACTTCGCGGTAATTACTTACCGCTTGTTTCAATCCATTTTTTAACGAATTTATCTAACTCGCCGTTTTCTTCCATTTTTTTCAATTCTTTATTAAACTCTGCTGTTAACTTACTTCCTTTAGGAAATGCGATTGACATTGGATCACCTGTGACAACTGAATCATCTTTAATGTTAAATTGTGCTAAACGATCTGAATCATTTGTATATCCAAAAGCTACAGTATCCACTGTCACAATTGCATCTAGTTTATTTCCTGCCATTGCTTCTACCATTTCATTCACTTTATCCCATTGTTCAATATCCATTGGGTATTTCTTACTTAAATCTTCAGCTAATGTTGCTTGTGTTGATCCAATTTGAACTCCGACTTTTTTACCTTTTAAATCTGCTGCTGTTTTGATTTTGCTATCTTTAGGCACTAGGATAACTTGATGTGACGTATAATAAACATCCGAAAAATCAACTTGTTTAGCACGTTCTTCATTTTTCACCATACCAGACATTACAAAATCAATACTGTCTTGATTAAGTGCTGCTATTAAACCACCAAATTTTTGATCTTTCACTTCTAAATTATACCCTAATTTCTTTGTAATGTAGTTAGCAACATCAATATCAAATCCAACAATTTTGTTTGTTTTTGTATCAACTGATTCAAACGGTGGATAATCCGCACTTGTTCCCATTACTAATGTCTTTTTACCATTATCATCTTTTTTAGTTGGCGCATCTGCATTAGCGCCACATGCTGCTAGTACAAATAACGATGCCATCATTAGTATCAATACAATTTTCTTCATTTTTATTTTCCCCATTTCAATTCAATTTTGTGTGTATTATTTTCAATTAATAATTCATTTATTATTTACTTCTATAGTTAATTATTTTACATGTAATAATTATACACGTCAACCCCTTTTTATAAATAATTAAGCTTTTTTATACATAAATAACTCTTTTTATTCATTATTTTATACATCATTTTCGTTTTATGATTCCCGCTTGAATGCAAGCGCTTTCTTTTTTGTGCAAAACACTACACTATATACAACATTTACACGATTGTAAAGAACTTTCATTTGCGTTATACTGAAATTGTGTCAAGAGTTTGTCTTATAAGACAAAAGGAGTTGAGTAGCTTGGTTAAGAAAAAAATTGTTATTTTAGGTGCTGGTTATGGTGGTTTAAGAGCACTTAAACGATTACAAGATTTAAAACCGAATGCTGAGATTGTATTGGTCAACAAGAATAGTTATCATTGTGAAAAAACAGCATTGCACGAAGTTGCCACTGGAGCTGCTAGCCCAGGTGACATCTGTTATCCCGTTTCTAGTGTGGTAGACCCTCAATACACAACTTTTATTAAAGCGACTGTATCTAAAATTGAGCATCACAGTAAAACGATTGTATTTGAGAATCGTGAACCGCTCAGGTACGACTACTTACTTATCGCACTTGGCTTTGAGTTCGAATCATTTGGGATTAAAGGTTTAAGTGACTATGCTTACCAGATAACAAATATCCCGTCTGTAGAACATATTTATAAACAATTAAATGAGAAATTACGTGCTGTGAAACCAGGAGAAAAATTATCAATTGTTGTTGGTGGGGCTGGTTTTACAAGTATAGAGTATATTGGTGAATTAATGGAACAGCTGCCTTTTCTTACAAAAGCGGCTCATTTGAAGCGTGACCAAGTCTCTGTTTCTTGTGTGCAATCAAATGTTTTGCCGATGTTTTCAGAAGACCTCAGTGGTTATATAATTGGAAAATTAGAGAAAAAAGGCGTTACTTTTATCAAAGGTCGCGTGGCTAATATAACTGCAAATAGTGTTTTCTATAAAGAAAGTAAAGCATCAACTGACTCATCTGAGCTCACTGCTGATATGTTTGTCTGGGCTGGTGGCGTTAGAGGGAGTTCAGTCATTACAAATTCAGATTTCAAATCTGATCGTGGGCGTGTGTTAGTTAATAATAATCTCACTGTACCTGACTGTGAAGATGTTATGATGATTGGAGACTGTTCGATTGTCATCGATGATGTTACAGGCTTACCTTATCCAACAACCGCTCAAATCGCAATGCAACAAGCTGATTGTGCGGCAGCAAATATTGTAGCTATCTTTAATCAAAAACCCGCTAAAGATTTTTATTATAAACCTAAAGGAACCGTCTGTTCCATTGGTCGACATGACGCTGTTGGTGTCGTGATGGGTAAACAATTACGCGGTGTTACAGCTTCGGTCTTAAAAAAAGTAATCGATACCCGCTCAATTGTTTTAATCGGCGGAGTTGATACTGTAATTAAAAAGCAAAAATTATTCCGTAAAAAAAGTATGCATGTTGTTAACTAGACTATTTTTAAAACCTTCTAATAATTAAATTAGGAGGTTTTTTTCTATCTTATAAAATTAATACCCATTAATACAAATCATTCAACATCCTCAAGTTAGTCACTCTCTCTATTAATACAAATAAACACCTTTTATTAGTCGTCATCGTCAATGCTTTATAAGCTATATCATTTTACAAATACTTCCAAATCATTTACACTTTATTTGTAAGCGCTTTCTATTTTGTATTCTACTATCGAAAGGATGTTTTAGAAATGACTAAAATTACAGATGATCACTACGGATTATATATTGGCGGAAAGTGGATAACTCCTGCTGGAGCCTCTCTTATTACTGCTGAAAATCCTAGCAACGGAGACGCTCTTGCTACTTTTGTTGACGCAACCCATGCTGATGTTGATGCGGCTGTTTTAGCTGCTCGTAATGCCTTTCCTACTTGGAAAAAAGTAGATGTTGTCTCTCGAAGTAAGATGTTGCTAGAAATTGCTGATTTGATTGATGCAAACAAAGAACGTTTAGCCATGATTGAAACACTTGATAACGGAAAACCCATTCGAGAAACATCATCAGTTGACGTTCCATTTTCAGCGGATCACTTCCGCTATTTTGCTGGTGTTATTCGTGCAGAAGAAGGCAGTGTCAAAGATTTTGATGAAGATACCTTATCCATTATATTAAAAGAACCTATTGGTGTTGTGGGACAAATTGTTCCTTGGAACTTTCCAATATTGATGGCTGCATGGAAAATCGCTCCTGCTATCGCAGCGGGGAATACTCTGGTTATCCACCCCTCTTCATCTACAAGCCTAAGCTTGCTTGAATTATTTAAATTATTAGATCAGGTCTTACCTCCAGGCGTTGTTAACTTAATCACAGGCCGTGGGTCTGATTCTGGCGACTATATGTTAAAACATGATGGTTTTGATAAACTTGCCTTCACCGGTTCAACTGAAATTGGTTATGAAGTTGCTGAGCAAGCTGCCAAAAAATTAATTCCTGCAACATTGGAACTTGGTGGAAAATCAGCAAATATTTTCTTTGATGATATGCCTTTTGACCGTGCCATTGAAGGGGCTCAATTGGGCATTCTCTTTAATCAAGGTCAAGTTTGTTGTGCAGGTTCTCGTATTTTTGTTCAGGAAGGTATTTATGATAAATTTATTGCAGCCTTGAAAACTGCATTTGAAAATGTAAAAGTTGGTTTGCCATGGGAGATGGACACGCAAATGGGCGCCCAAGTAAATCAACGTCAACTTGAAAAAATCAAAGAATATATAAAGATTGGTACCGAGGAAGGTGCAGAAGTTATTACTGGTGGTATGACGCTTGAAGTTGATGGTAACAATAAAGGCGCATTCTTAGCACCCACTCTATTAGGTAATGTTGATAATAACATGCGCGTTGCAAAAGAAGAGATTTTTGGGCCTGTTGCCTCCGTTATTAAGTTTAAAACAATCGAAGAGGTCATTGAGCTTGCCAACGATTCTGAATATGGTCTTGGCGGTGGTGTCTGGTCAACCAATATCAATACTGCTTTGAAAGTCGCACGCGGCATCGAAACAGGTCGTATTTGGGTAAATACCTATAATCAAATTCCAGCTGGTGCACCTTTTGGCGGTGTTAAAAAATCAGGTTATGGACGCGAAACCCATAAAATGATGTTAGATGCATACTCACAAACTAAAAATATTTATATTAGTACCAAAGAAGCGACTGACGGGTTATACTAAAAAATTATTATTTCTACTCGTTAATTTCACGGGGCCAGAGCTGATATTTAGTTCTGGTCTGTTTGTATTCATTAGAAATTCCATGCTATACTTAAGGACAACTTTACTTATAGGGGGATTTTTTAGATGCATTTTATCCAAGTAACAACTAAAGAACAATTACAAGAAGCTTTCAAAATTCGTTTTACTGTCTTCGTTGATGAACAAGGTGTGGATGCCGCACACGAACTTGATGACTTTGATTCACTCGGTTCGACTGCTATTCATCTTATTCTTGTTGATAATGAAAAAACAATCGGTGCTGCTCGTCTCCGTTTTATAGATGACTGCGCTAAAATGGAACGCATTTGCGTGCTTGCCGAATATCGTAAAGGCGGTGTGGGCCGTTTAATTATGACTGGTTTAGAAAATATTGCTCGTGACAAACAAATGACGTTTGCTAAATTACACGGACAAACACAAGCCGAAGGTTTTTATAATAAACTTGGTTATGAGAAATCCTCTGATATCTTTTTTGAAGAAGGCATCCCTCATATTGAAATGAAAAAAACTTTATAAAAAAAGCGTTTCAAACCTTAGCACTCGATGCCATGGTTTGAAACGTTTTTTAGTTAAAACAAAGACTCCAACCTATCTACTTTTACATTTCATGAAACGTAACAAGCTAATTTATAACTGTTATTTTATGCAAAATCAAAAGTATCTGGGTCTGGTCCCACTCTTGTATCCATGTTCATGTTATTCAACTCTATCATCTCAAAAGTGGTTAATTCAAAATCAAACAAATCTGCATTAGCAATCATACGCTCACGTTTAACTGATTTTGGAATCGTAATTACCTCATTTTGAACATCCCAACGCAGAATGATTTGTGCTGCTGATTTATTGTATTTTTTAGCAATTGTTACAATCGTTTCATTATTTAACAACTCACCTTGCATCAATGGTGACCAAGCTTCAATATGAATACCATGTTTTTTTCCAAATTCGCGTATTTGTATTTGGCTAAGGCGTGGATGTAATTCAACTTGATTTATAGCAGGTACAACTCGCGCCTCTGCTAATAATGTTTCTAAATGTGATATTTGGAAATTGCTGACACCAATAGCTTTTATTTTTCCATCCAGATATAAATCTTCTAAAGCGCGCCACGCCGTCATGTATTTATCATTACCTGGCCAATGAATTAAATACAAATCTAAATAGTCTAAGCCTAATTTATCTAAACTCGTTTGATAAGCAGCTTGAGCTTCTTCATAGGTTAAACCATCATTCCAAATCTTAGATGTGATAAAAAGATCTTCTCTTTTTAATCCCGTAGCTACTAAACCAGCTGCGATTCCAGCTCCAACACCCGCTTCATTGCCATAAATCGCCGCGGTATCAATACTACGATAGCCTACTTCTATTGCTGTTTTAACCATTTCAGCAACGTCTTGTCCATCCTCTACTTTAAATACACCTAAACCAAAACCTGGCATTTCTACTTCATTATTTAATACGACTGTATCTGTTAAACTTTTAATCATTATAATTCCTCCTAATATTTTTATTTTTTTTCGCGGTCAACTAATAACCATATCAATGTAATTATGGCAGCGATAAATACCATGATGAAACCAAATAATGGTGTCCATTGTAACCCCACAGTAGTTATCACTCTACCACCAATATATGAACCTAGAGCAATACCAATATTAAAAGCTGAAATATTTAACGCTGATGCCATAGCTATTGCATTTGGCACATATTTTTCAGCTAATTGCACAGCTAACAGTTGCAACCCAGCAACATTCATAAAAGAAAATAACCCCATGAGCAACACTGCGAACAACCCAAGTAGATGGAAATTAAGAAAGGCTAAAATTAATAACATGTTAAATGCTGTTAATATAAATACAAAGAACACCGCTCGTAGTGGACGATTATTCGATAAACGGCCTCCAATCGTATTACCGATGGCTACCATCACTCCGTATATTACTAATATAAGAACGATGGCACTGTCTGAATAGCCCATAAATTCTTTTAAAACGGGTGATATGTATGTATATACAACAAATATCCCACCGTATCCGAGTGCTGTAATCAATAACACTAACAATAAACGGAAATTACTTAATACTTTACCAATATCTCCCAGTGAAATGGCAGCGCCTTTTGAAAGATTTTTTGGCACTAACAGAAGCGTTGCAATTAAAGCAATGACACCGATTAACACAATGAATATAAATGAGTAACGCCATTGCGTTGCTTGTCCAATAAAGGTTCCAAGTGGCACACCTGTGACGGTAGCCACAGTTAATCCGGTAAACATGAGAGCAATTGCGCTCCCTCTTTTATTTGGCGCTACCACATCGGCTGCAATCACTGAGGCAATCGACATAAATACACCATGTGCTAATGCTGATACAACACGACCTACTAATAAGATTGTAAATGTAGGAGATAGTGCTGCAATCAGATTACCGATAATGAATACTACCATGACCAATAACAAGACATTTTTTCGTGAAAATTTTGATGTTAAAACAGTCATAACAGGTGCGCCTATCGTAACACCAATTGCATAGAGTGATACGGTTAAACTGGCATTACTTAAAGTGACGCCCAGATCACTGACAATTAGCGGTAATAATCCTACGCTAATAAATTCTGTTGACCCTATCCCAAAAGCACTGATTGCCAATGCGAGTAAGGTCAAGGCTGGATTAATTTTCCTCGTTTGATCCATAATTGCTTTTCCTCCTTTATTCCTTCGATTCGATATTCTATATTATGGTTTAATAGGTACTAAAAGACAACAAGGTACTTTTTTGTTTCATAAGTACCTTTTGGAAACAATTGTATAATATCAGCCTATTTAGTCAAAAAAAAATAACACTCTTTACAATTATCCATTGCAGAGTGTTATTTATTTAGACTTTTTCTTCAGCTGTTTGTACTAACTGATGACCCATTTCATCAAGTCGATTCAGTACCGCTAAGTTTATTATCGCTTTATTTTGATAGTCCGCTTCTTCTAAAAATACATAAGAAGGCAATAAATTAGCTTTCATGTAAGAAAGAATCGGCTTTAGCTGTTGTTCTACCATTAAGAAATGTTTTTGTGTTCCTGCTGTGACTATGATGCCTACTGTTTTATGTTTTAAGGCATCGATTGGTAATAAATCAAAAATGTTTTTTAATGCGCCAGGGATAGACGCTTGAAAAGTTGGTGTTCCAACAATTAAAGCATCAGCTGCCATCAATGTCTCGGTGATATACAATGTATCTCCCGTATATTCTTGATAATGCCGCCCATCACTATAAGCAACCTTATACTCGCTGATATCAATCAACGTCACTTCATGTTGTGGGTACTCGTTTTCCAGCATCGTAAGCGTTCGTTCCATCGCAGTAAGTGTCTTTGTGCCAATCACTGCGCCTACTAATCCTACTATTTTCAAAACTGTAAGTCTCCTTCTGTATGTTCGAGCAATCACTAATGATCACTAAAAAGTTTTTATTTTAATCGTACCATTCTATTATAACGGTGATTTGTTATTACTGCTGTAAAAGTGTTCAAAAAAAACCAACAACTTTTCGAATTGTTGGTTTTAACTATGAAAAACTTTGCTTTT
>NZ_JAFYUW010000115.1:0-3246 GCF_017549435.1 Brochothrix sp. | reverse complement strand
ATAAAGATATTAGATATAGTTACTTCGAAAAACTATCTAGTGTTGGTAACTCGGAGCAAATCGATGAAATCATGCTAGATTATTTAATCTATGATGAATATGATAACTTAGCTGTTACAAAAATATGTGATGAATATTTTGAAAGAGTACTTTAAGGGAATGAAAAAAGTAACTTCTGGGGTAAATATAGTGAGTTCAATAATTTAATCATTGAGACAGTATTCGAAAAAGAGAGTGAATATAAATATTCATTCTCTTTTCATGCTTAAGACGGATCATAAATAATTTAGCTGCTATTTTATACAGCTTTACTAAATCGATAATAGCCACATTTTTTCACCTAAGCGGACTCGGATAGGGGGGATCTTGGTTGTAATCGGAGAATGAATAAATGTGAAAGAATTACTTGAGGTAAGATTATATGAACTTGTTTTTATTGGTAAGAAGAGAAGATTTAAAAGGATGTATTGCTATTTATAGCGATACATCTCTTTTTAATATAAAGACAAAAAGCAATCATTTTGATGGAGAGTGGAAGCGATTTAACATTGTTTTTCAAGAATGAGCGACACCTTTCTATTTCTAAAAATTAAATAGCACTTACTATTACGGTTTGTTATCATTAAGAGAGTAGGCAGTGATTTCAACGTTAATATAAGTAATTAATGTGAACGTTATAATGAGGTAGAAAAACTAGAGAACGGTTTGAAGCTATTGTCTGCGTAGTTTATGAAATTGAGAATTAAAGGGTTATCAACGATTAAACTATTATATTTATATAGCTACGATACTATGCCGAATACATTTAAGTAATTGGGGTCAGTGTGAAATTAGAATTGAGAATAGTTAAATTGAAAAGAGGGTTTGGTAATGAAAAAATGTTCGAAGTGTAAGAAGAAAATTAGCGATGATACGATTATTTGTAATTTTTGTGGGGAACAGCAAGATATCAGCAGGTCAGGAAGAGCATTAAAGAAAAATAAGAAAAAAACTTTAATTATTAGTCTCTGTTTTGTAGGTTTACTCGTAATTTTAGCTGGAGGTTTTCTATATATGCAGCATCAAAATGAAGTTGCTAAAAAAGATGTCGCAGCGTTATTTGATTCCGATAACCTTTTGAAGGAAGATGTGACTTCCGATAAATTAGCAATGGTCAATAGAACAGTTAGTAAGGTGATTAATCCGCAGGTGAAAAAGAGCTTACAAGAGGATTTAATAACGGCAACTAGTATGTTAAATGTTAATGAAGGATTAAAAGCTATTTTGAATGATGAAAATATCATAAATGAAAAAGTAACCACTAAACAATTAAATGATATAAAAGACAGTTTGGACAAAGTAAAGTCGGTTTCCAAAAAGTTTTATGCGGATAATATAAAAAGTTATTCAAGTGCACAACAACAATATAATGAATATATTAAGTTAGTGAAAGAAATTGAGGCACTTTATAAAAATACAAATATTAATGAAGATACATCGAGAGCTATCTACGAGAAATTAATGAGTAGGAACGAAAAAATTAAAAATGATAGCTTGAAAAAAAACTTAGCTACCAAATTAACTGGAATAGAAAAAGAACTTTTGAAAAGTGAAGAGGAAGCGAGAAAAAATATAATTAATTTATCAGAAGTTGAAATAGTTAATAGAGTTAAGGCTTACTATTTTAGCCAGACGGATATTACGGATGACTCTGTCAAAGTTAACTATAGTGTGGCGTATAGTGGCTCGCCTAGTAATGGTGATATCATGTATCTTAATCCACTAACCAATACGAGTAGTGTTGAAGGAAGTTATACACTAACGAATCGTGGCGATTTTAAATATACCGATGCGACGGGGAACGTTCTACCTGAATACAACGGTAATATATTCGATGATGTCTCTCAAGAAATGATCGATGCTATTCCTGAGTTTGTGCCACCCTCTGAAGAAACAATCGATGATACCCCTGAGTTTACACAATCTAGCTTTATGGGCGATTGGACAAGCGAAAATCTAATTATTAGTATCACTGAAAGCGAAGTTGTCATGGGAAAACAACAGTCCGGTAGTGCCGTATTTGGTCATATAGTGGAGCAATCATTTGATGGAAATACAAATACACTTTCGA
Source organism: Brochothrix sp. (assembly GCF_017549435.1). Classification (NCBI taxonomy): domain Bacteria; kingdom Bacillati; phylum Bacillota; class Bacilli; order Caryophanales; family Listeriaceae; genus Brochothrix; species Brochothrix sp. The sequence continues at coordinate 1,136 of NZ_JAFYUW010000115.1, read as the reverse complement.
TATCAGCTTATGAAGAGGCTAATCGATTAAATGGTGCATCTAAAGACCGCGAATTTAACGTGCAATTTGTTATTAAACAGAATGAAGGCGAGACATATATTGAGTATCAAGGAAAAAAATTTCAACAATAATAGTAAGCACATAAGGGATAATTAGATCTAGGGGAAGATAATTACGACTAACCAGAAACCACTGATAATATTTATCGGTGGTTTTTTGATGTTGATATAGTAATTGTAAAATCTTGCGCCTATTTAGACGTATAACAGTCACCTGTTTCAATCAAATCGTTATAAAATAAAGGAATAAGGTTAAGCATTTTCAGACAGGATACTTTTCAAAAATATTTTTGCTGCATTTGAGAATGTTTGCTTTTTTTTCCAAATAATATTTGTATTTGCTGTTAAAAGAGGTTCAAATGGAATGAAGATTAAACTGCTTTCTTTTGTATTGATAACACCGTCAATGCACAATGCCGCAATATTACCTTCTTTGACGAGAAGTGATGCATTATATAAAAGATTGTATGTTCCCACTATATTAAATTTATTTAAGTTACCTCCCAACCATTCAGAGAGTTGATTATCTACTAATGACTGATTAGAAATGATTAAAGGTAGCGTTATTAAATCACTTGGATAAATACATTTTTTATTTGCTAGAGCATGTTTTTTATTAACTAAGATCCCCCATTGATCTGAAAGAGGTAAGCGCATGTATTCATACTTTTGCTTCTCGACAGGGTCAATTATTAAGCCGAAATCCAATAAACCTGTGTCAATTTTTTCTTTTATATCGTCAGCGTTGCCACTATATAAATGCACCTTTAGATCAGGGTACTGAGTCATTAAATTATTTAAGATAACCGAAAGAAATTGAAAAGAGTGTGTTTCACCGCTACCGATCATAATATCCCCACTAATTACTTCAGTTTTTTGTAAGCTGTTAGTAGTTAGATTGACTAAATCTAAAATCTCTTTTCCTCTATTTTGCAAAAAAATACCTTCCTCAGTCAATGTTATCTCTCTATTTCCACGTTTGAAAAGTTGAACACCTAATTCGTTTTCTAATTCTTGCAGTTGTTTAGATAAAGTTGGTTGTGATACATGAAGTGTCAAGGCTGCCTTGCTGATGGT
>NZ_JAFYUW010000114.1:0-21764 GCF_017549435.1 Brochothrix sp. | reverse complement strand
TGAGGGGTTCTTTTTTTTGTAAATACAGCAAAATATAGTAGAGGTGAAAATTAGGAATCTACTTAGTTGATTAATCTGCTTTTTAAAGATAAGCAACTTGTTCCATAGTTGCTTTATAATGCGGCGTATGTTAAGTTTGTTTTGTCAATAGCCAGTTTTTTTAAATAGATAGTATATATTTTTCGTCTGGAAGGAATACCATCAAAATATTTAAAGAAATTTGAAACATCTTAAATTGACGGAATATTCAGATTTTTATCCTGGTATTTATTGCTTAATACAGAAGATTCCCAAAGTGAAATATGTTCAGGTGAAAGAAAAATCGAAATTATCACCATTTCCATAAAGGAGGGGAAACATGTTAACCGTTGTTAAATCCTATGCAGTATTTAATCTTAAAATGCTTTTGAAAGACAAAATTCCGTTACTGTGGTCAATTTTACTACCGGTAATAACGTTTTTTATGAATCGAAAAAATGTTAACAATGAATGGGATTTATCCTATTGGTGGGTCTATATTATCGTTTGCTGTTATATATACGGAGTGGGTCTTTATGCTTTACAGTTAAAAGAAACTGGTAGCTTAAAGACTATTTTTTCTATTAAAAATTCACCATTGTATTTTTTTCTTGGTAATCTATTAACGCAAGTTATATTCAGTTTTATTAGTGTGAATTTATTAAATTTAATAGTAGTTACAATTTTACCACTATCCTTTTTCAAATTATTAATTTATAGCACATTAACAATTTTCGCTTGTATTCCAGTAGCTTTTTTAGGCTACAATATTACTTTGCTAAAGAAAATACATGCAAATACAGTGAATTCAATATTCACTATAGTCATTTTTAGTTTGTTTATCCTTTTGAATACTAATCATGCTATCAATAAATATAATCCACTATTGAATTTGGCGAACTTGCTAATAAGTCATAGCGTAAAAGATATCTTTATCTTTGTTTTATCTGCAATAGTAATTATAATGTTAAGTCTTTATGCTGTATTAAAGTTTGAACCAACTTCAAATGAAAGAAGGTAGGCTAATGATTGAAATAAAAAACTTAACGATTCCTTTTGTGGATAAACAAATTAACATGACAATCTCAAAAGGATATAATTTATTAGTTGGTGATAATGGGGTTGGAAAAACATTGTTATTGGATTATATATCCGGATTGAAAAAAACTAAGGGAAATTGTATTTTTGGGAATGAAAAAATCATTTACATTAATCAACATATTTATTTTTCGGATCGTTTATCAGGAATGGATTTTTTGAAATTTAGTTATGGGATAGACGACAATAAAAATATCAGCTCTTTTTTTGATTTAAGTGATAATATAATTGAAAGAAACGATCTTAATAATTTGTTAAAAAAGCAATGGGGAATGTTATCGGGTGGAGAAAAAAGATTTCTTTATGTTATTATTTTGTTATCTTTAGATAAAGATTGGTATATTTTAGATGAACCATTTGCTTCTATCGATAAAAAAAGAAAGCTACTTTTGTACAAACTTATAAATGTTAAATTAGCTGAGGGAAAAGGTATCATTTTAACAACGCATGAAGAGAGTGAAGAAGTGTTAAGTGCAATCGATACTATTTTGGAAATGGGTTAATTTGAGTAGGGCATTATACTTTTTCATAAATAAAAAACCAGTTGGAATTTCCAACTGGTTTTTGCTTGATATTACTTACCGAATAAATTTTTAACTTTATCAATAATACTATTTGTATCGAAGTTTTCTGTTAGTGCTTTTGCTTTTTCAGCATATTCACCTAAACCATCTTTATGTTCAGCGATAAAATCTTTTGCACCTTCTATTTTTCCTTCACCTACAAGTTCGTTTACTTTGTTTAACATTTCGTCTTTATTCAATCTAACCACTCCATTCAAACATTTTGGTAGAACAGGCGAAACCATCTTAGACATTCATGCTAAGATACTTTTAGTATAACTGTAGTTTGTGAAAAGTGAAAGTGAATTGTATTGTTAATAAAATGGCTAACATATAATCGGGTGCCAACAATGATTTTAATTACTGATGTTAAGGGTGACAATTTTAATTATTACTTATTTGAAATTTGTGCATTTAATTTTAAATTCGGGAAAAAATATTTGTCGAAAAAGACAATGAAATAGCCCATAAATAAAAATGAAAAAAGTGTAGCAACGTTAACGGCATATAAATTACCGCTTACTATCCAAAATACTAATGAGCCGAGTAATGGAATTGAAAGGCTTGTTATTTGTGCCTTAACAACATTGCCACGATAAACTTGTAGTCTGAATATTTGTAATAACTCGTCTACTGGATGCAATACGACATTTAAGCGTAAATAAATTGAAACTCCTGCGGCAATAAAAATAATACCAAGAATATTTAAAGCTAAGCGAATGGTATAAGATTCAATTGTGATATCCGGTAAGATGTAATACCATAAATCAACAAGATAGCTAAAGGATAGTAAAAACAAAAGGTTAAACATTGATCTTTTGACTGATGAATCTTTGTAAGCGAAATAGTTTATAATAAGTGCCGTTACTCCAACAACAGTTAATGTTACACCAATCGGTACTTTGAAAAAAAAGGCGGCATTTGTTGCAAGTCCAGTCCAGGGTGCGCTACCGAGATTTATTTTAATCGTAAGGGCGTTGCCAAATGCATTAAGATTGAGCGATATAAAGAGGTAAATCAAAATCTTTTTCATAAAATCCTCCAGCTATTATTTTGTTAAATGAACGTTTATTCTCTTTCTATAGTGTAATCCTTTTGTTTAAGTAAGAATAGCCTTATAATAAAATATGTTGAATAAAGATAAAGGAGTGGTGAAAATGAATAACTATAGTTATCCAATAGATGTTGCTTGGACAACAAATGAAACAATCGCTGTTGTTGAGTTTTTACAAAAAATAGAATCTGCTTATGAAAAAGGGATTGCTGTGGAAGATTTGCAATCAGCTTATAAAGAATTCAAAAAAGTAGTTAAAAGTATTGGTGAAGAAAAGCGCTTAGGTGCAGATTTTGAAAAAGAAAGCGGCTATTCAATTTATCGTACAATTCAAGAGATGAAATCGACAACACGTAAAATAGTGAAAATGTGAGAAGAGGTCGATTATGAAAATTACGGTTAATGGTATTGAGTTAAACTATGTCCAGTCAGGCAGTGGTCCGGTAGTATTGTTGCTACATGGTAATGGTGAGGATCATCAGGTTTTTGAAAAATTACAAGCCAAATTAGCAGATAATTATACTGTTTATGCGATTGATAGTCGCAATCATGGTGAGAGTACACAGACAACTGATTATAGTTATGAAACGATGGCGCAGGATATCGTGGCATTTGTTGCTGAGCTGAAATTACAACCCATTCGAATAATCGGTTTTAGTGATGGTGCAATCATTGGAATTAAATTGGCACTTCTTGGAATACCGATGGAAAGACTGGCATTATTAGGTGTCAATTTATCACCAGCTGCGTTTAAAAAAGCAGAGTATATGCTTTTGGAATTGGAATATCAGCAAACTAAATCACCTTTAATTAAATTGATGCTAGATCAACCGCAAATAAGATTGGAAGAAGTTAAAATAATAAATATTCCAACATTAGTTATTGCGGGAGAAAATGATGTTTTTCGTCCAGAAACGTTTAGCGAGTTAGCAAAGGCTTTACCGCAAGCTGAACTGTTAGTCTTTGAAAATGAGACACACGATAGTTATGTGATTAATCCGAATAAGCTAGTAGATTCGTTAAAGTTATTTTTGAAATAAGACTTAATTTAAAAAGCTTGTATTGTCCTGATAAAAACAATCAGAATAATACGGTTTTTTTAATTTAGTGTGCGTTCTAAAATTTAAAAGGCAATATAGTGATTGTAATAATGTCATTATATTGCCTTTTTCAATTTTATTCAGTTTTGAGAGAGCTATCAGAACCTTTATTATTTCCAGTTCTAATAGCTAAAACTTTTAAAAATTTCAAAAACCACCCGATGACTGTAAAAATATCATCAAGTGGTTTTTTCCAATTCTTTTTAGTTTTAAATGAGCTATCAGAACCTTTAGGTTTTAAAAGAATTTCTTTTTAGAGAAAACAAAGGCTGTGACTACTGCAATGATTATTGCGAAGCCAATTGCGATTATCCACCCATATTCATTATTCATAAATGGTAATTTAACGTTCATACCGTAAAAACTGAATACCATTGTTGGGAATGAGAGGATGATTGTGACTGATGTAAGGTATTTCATAACAATATTCATGTTGTTACCAATGATAGAAGCATAGGCATCCATCATCCCGCTTAAAATATTGCTATGTATATCGGCCATTTCAAGACCTTGACGATTTTCGATAATAACGTCTTCCAACAGGTCTTGGTCTTCCTCATACATGCGAATCATATTTTGACGAAACATCTTATCTAACACTAATTTATTTGATTTCAAAGAGGTAACGAAGTACACTAAACTTTTTTCGATTCCCATGAGATCATACAATTGTTTGTTCTTCATTGAACGATGTAGTTCTTTTTCAATTCGATCTGAATGACGGTTTAAACGTTTGAGTAAACGTAAGTAACTTGTCGAAACAAGATATAGAATTTGTAGAGCGAAACGCGTTTTCATGTGCGTATAGAAATTGCGCACTTTTTGATGAATGAATGATTGTAAAATTGGTGAGTTTTCTGAACAGACGGTAATAAACACTTTATTGGTGATAATAATCCCCAACGGCATTGTTTCGAATGAGATAGAGCTCACATCATCATCAGTGTTCTCAATAGGGAAATCGGCAATGATAAGCACATTATCATCTTCACGTTCGATACGAGAACTTTCATCATTATCAAGTGGGTCACGTAAAAATTCAACCGGCACGCTTGTTTGTTCTACAATTTGGTTGATTTCTTCCGTTGTTGGGCTGACTAAGTTAATCCAGCATTGGTCTTCAATTTCTTGTAATTCGAGCAATTGGCCTGAAGCCATGTCTGTTTTGAAAATTTGTAGCATAATTGAAACCTCCTCATTTTATAACGACTATTAGTGGGAAGGCAGAACCAGAAACAAGAGCCTGTTAAAGCTGTTAGGACACATACTGTTCCTGTCCTGCTGCTCTGACTGGGGGTCTGGTTCTTGCGGTTTATTTATTACGTTCATATATACAGGCTCCTTTCGAGATATTCTCAACCTTATTAGTATAGCTAAAATTAGTTGATTTATCAATGGTAAGGTTATGATAGCGCTATAATGACATCGCTAACTTATATATCGGCAACAGTTTAGTGAAGCTCTCTTCAATTTCCTTTTCAAGTGCTAATGGCTCTTGCAAAAGAGGCTCGTCTTTTAAAATTACTTTTCCGACCATAAATTCGCCTTTTTTTACTGTTTTGAATCGAGTTAATGTTTCTGTAAGATTATCTTTTGTCAAAGGCAGATAATCTTTTGCAGTATGATCAGGCGAAATAACAAAATCTTCGGGTAAAGATTGAAAGAGTTCTTGGTTATCTAAAAACGAATCTGAAATAGTTGTTCGGTTTTCTGTTTCATATATAAATGCAAGGTAGAGGAAGATATAGTCGTTCCAAATACCAACTTGGAAATGGGGATGCTTCTTGTATCCACGTTTATTGTGGCAAATACCCAACCATGTGCTATCAGGAGGGTTTACAGAACGTCGAGCATGTTTCGCTACATGTAAGAACATTTCGTTGCCTAGAGAGGCACTGAGGTGTGTTGTTAGTGATTCGCCTAATTCATAAAATTTAGGCTGAATTGTCTCTTTCAAGAATGCCATCCTTAAATCTAATCCAGGGAGATTCATTTTTTGAAAGTCTTCTTTTGGAAAGCCGTTAAATGTCATATGGGTGGTGCCTCCTAAATTATAATTATTCTTATTTATACAATTATAACGGAATATAGGCAAACATAACAGCAAGGGATTTATTTTATAGCAAAGGGGTATCACTCATTGAATAAGGATGTGTTAAAATAAAAGGATAATCAAACTGAAAGAGGTGTTTACATGAATACAAAAGAGATTGATCGTCTTGCACGAGAGTGGTTGCTTGAAGCGGGTGGCATTATCAAGCAAGAGGTGGCGGAGTGTAAATATCAGATTAGTGAAAAAACGGGGCCTAGTGACTTGGTAACTAGTGTAGATAAAAAAATCGAAAAGTTTTTTGCGAAAAAAATTGCTGAGTTTTTTCCAACACATCAATTGGTGGCTGAAGAAGATGATGCGCATAAATTCAGCACCTTTAAAGGCGTTACCTGGATACTTGACCCCATCGATGGCACACTGAATTTTGTTCAACAACAAGCGAACTACGCCATTTCTTTAGGAATATTTGAAGAAAATCACGGACAATTAGCATATGTATTTGATGTTGAGCGCGGTTCGGTGTATAGTTGTATAGTTGGCGAAGGAGTCTTTGTTGATAATGTTAAAGTTGAACGTTTACGTGTTGACCCATCGCTGGAAGAAAGTTTGCTGATTATGAATTTTGGAATTATAGCTTCCAACTATTTAAATCTAGCTGATGCCGGCAGGCGTGCTCGTGCAGTGAGACTTTATGGTGTTGCGTCACTTGAAATGATGGCAGTAATTGTAGGGCAAGCAGATGGTTACATATCACGCAGTTTAATGCCGTGGGATATTGCTGCAGGTTACATCATGGCAAAAGAATTAAATTTAGAAGTCACACGTATTGATGGCAGTGAAATAAATGTCTTGGAAACTGGTAGCTTAATGATAGCATCAAAAGAAGTTCATCAAACATTAAGCACTGACTATATAAAAAAGACAGAAATTAATTAGTCAAAAATAAAAACTTGTGATATAATCTTTAATTGTGTAAAAAGATTTTTTTTTAGGACTAAATCTCAGCTATAAAATGCCTCTTTTGGCAGTAGTATAGAATCGAATAAGTAGGAGTGAAAATAAGAAAATGACAAAACGTACAGATTTAAGAAACGTTGCAATTATCGCCCATGTCGATCATGGTAAAACAACGATCGTCGATGAATTATTAAAACAATCAGGGACATATAATGACCATGAGCAAGTTGAAGAACGTGCAATGGATAGCAATGCCATCGAAAAAGAACGTGGTATTACAATCTTAGCTAAAAACACTGCAATCAACTATAAAGGTACTCATATCAACATCATGGATACACCTGGACACGCCGATTTTGGTGGAGAAGTAGAACGTATCATGAAAATGGTAGACGGTGTATGTTTAATCGTTGATGCTTATGAAGGTACAATGCCGCAAACACGTTTTGTATTGAAAAAAGCTCTTGAGCAAAAATTAACACCAATCGTTGTAGTAAACAAAATTGACCGCCCTTCAGCACGTCCTGAAGAAGTTGTTGATGAAGTTTTAGAATTATTCATCGAATTAGGTGCAGATGATTCTCAATTAGAATTCCCAGTTGTTTACACATCAGCTCTTAACGGAACAAGCTCATTAAGCTCTGATCCTGCTGATCAAGAATCAACTATGGACCCTGTATTTGACTTAATCGTTGATGCAATTCCTGCTCCAGAAGATAACTCTGATGAAGCATTACAATTCCAAGTATCATTGTTAGATTACAATGACTATGTTGGTCGTATTGGTATCGGACGTGTTTTCCGTGGAACAATGTCAGTTGGACAATCGGTATCATTAATTAAATTAGACGGTACAGTTAAAAACTTCCGTGTAACTAAATTATTTGGTTTCCTTGGTCTTAAACGTGTTGAAATTCAAGAAGCTAAAGCTGGTGATTTAATTGCCGTTTCTGGTATGGAAGACATTTTCGTAGGTGAAACTGTTACTCCTCAAAACCAATTAGATGCTTTACCAGTTCTTCGTATTGATGAACCAACACTTCAAATGAAGTTTGTTACTAACAACTCACCATTTGCTGGTCGTGAAGGTAAATTCGTAACATCACGTAAAATTGAAGAACGTCTTTTAGCTGAATTACAAACAGATGTTTCTTTACGTGTAGAACCTACTGAAACACCTGATGCATGGATCGTTTCTGGTCGTGGAGAGTTACACTTGTCAATTCTTATCGAAAACTTACGTCGTGAAGGTTTCGAATTACAAGTTTCTAAAGCAGAAGTTATCGTTCGTGAAATCGACGGTAAAAAATGTGAGCCTTACGAAGATGTTCAAGTTGACGTTCCTGAAGAATACATGGGTGGCGTAATTGAATCATTATCTTCTCGTAAAGGTGAAATGAAAAACATGGAAAACAACGGTAGCGGACAAGTTCGTTTACAATTCCTTGTTCCTTCTCGTGGTTTAATTGGATACACAACTGAATTCATGTCATTAACACGTGGATACGGTATCATCAACCATACTTATGATAGCTACCAACCTGTACAAAAAGGTTACGTAGGTGGACGTCGTATTGGTGCACTTGTTTCTATGGAAACTGGTAAAGCTACGACTTACGGTATCATGCAAGTTGAAGACCGTGGAACTATCTTTGTTGAACCAGGTACTGAAATTTATGAAGGTATGATTGTTGGGCAAAATGCCCGTGACGGTGATATCACTGTTAACATCGTACGTCAAAAACAAATGACTAACGTTCGTTCTGCTAACAAAGATCAAACTAACGTTATCAAAACACCACGTAAATTAACGCTTGAAGAATCATTAGAATTCTTAGCTGATGATGAGTACTGTGAAGTAACTCCTGAATCAATTCGTTTACGTAAAAAAATCTTGAACAAAAACGAACGTGAAAAAGCACAAAAAAAATCTAAATAAGCGTATCGTAAAAACATCTGGGGATATTTTCCTCAGATGTTTTTTTTTGATAAAAAAACCCCTTGAGTCTCAACAATAGGCTCAAGGGGTTAGCATTTTATAGTCGGTAAAACGATTCGCTTTTAGGACGGTGAGGATCGTAATTTTTTGAATTGATCCGAATCAATGTCTGTTGCGAAATCCGTTTAGTGCATTTAGGACATGTATATAAATACAGCGGATGGTTTCTTATTTTTTTTGAATCAATACTGCTATCATCAATTTCTTCTCGTGAATCACAAAGAACACATTGAACTTTCATAAATATCACCTCATACATCTTATAATATATTAAAAGTGTTGAAATTTCAAAATTTTATTATCATTTTTTTTTTGAGGCCTGTTTCCAATTGCACCCAATATTTTAACATGCTATACTAAGGTAAAGTATTGGGCAGTGAATAAAACTAAAGGGCGTGGCGTATGATGAACGAAAAAGAAATGAAGCGTCAAGCATATGATGCTTTGAAAACCGATGCAAACCGCATTTGGAAACTTATAAAAGTACAGATGGATAATCTTACATTACCGCAATGTCCAGCTTATGAAGAAGTCTTAGATACACAAATGTACGGACTATCACGCGAAATCAACTTCGCAGTTCGTGTGGGTTTAATCGAAGCCGATAAAGGTAGAGATATTATGATGACTCTTGAACGTCAACTAGCTAGTTTACATGAGTCTGTGACATTCAACAAATAAATTAGTGCGATTGTTTATTTTAGGAATAATCGTTCAATGAATTTTATAAAATAAAAAATAGGGTGCGCTGTGCTCTATTTTATTTTTATCCTTTAATATAGAATGGAAGATGATAATGCCTGACTCAACAAGAAAAGGTATCTTAAAAAACATACGATTTTTTGATTATGGCATACTGATTACGACGCTAGCTCTCGTTATATTTGGTTGTATCATGGTATACAGTTCAAGTTTAACAATAGCGATTGCAAAAGAAGTTCCGCCATATTATTTTTTTAGTAAGCAAATTAAATTTGCTGTAATTGGGATTTTCGTTTTTTTCTTTTTCGCAAATTTTAATTATCGCTTTTTTTACCGTGAAAAGGTTCAGTATTGGATGGTTATTATTAGCTTAGCCTCATTGGTAGCTGTTTTACTATTTGCTAAAGAAATTAATGGTTCGAAAAGTTGGTTGTTCGGTATTCAACCAGCAGAATTTTGTAAGATAGCACTTATTCTTTATCTTGCGCGTTGTTATAGTTCGAAAAAAACAGATACACCCTTAACGACCAATCAATTGTTTAAACCCCTTGTGATTTTCGGCTTTTATATCATTACGATAATTGCTGAACCCGATGTGGGAATGTCACTAATGTATGCAGGGATTACCTTGTTTTTAATTGCTGGGTCAGGTTTAGAATTTAAAAAATTGGCTAAATTATATGCGGGCTTTATTTTAATAGTAGGATTTGTATATATATTGGTAATAAATATTCCTCAAATGTTTATCTCGGTTCTAGGGCAAAATAGGGCGAATCGTTTGATTAGTTTTGCTGATCCTTTTCAGTATGAGGGTACAACAGGACATCAAGTTATCAACTCATACTATGCTATTGGTTCAGGTGGTTTTTTTGGGCAGGGCTTGGGTAACAGTGTCCAAAAATTAGGTTATCTACCCGAAGCACATACGGATTTTATCATTGCAGTTGTAGCTGAAGAACTTGGTTTTATGGGAGTTGCATTTGTGATTTTAGGAATCGGTTACCTAATATATCGCTGTATTCGTGTAGGTTTAGAATCAACCGATAGTTTTGCAACACTCATTTGTTATGGGGTTGGAAGTTGGTTATTTGTACAAACTGCCATCAATCTTGGTGGTGCAACAGGTTTAATGCCTTTAACTGGTGTGGCCTTACCTTTTATAAGTGCTGGTGGTTCATCATTAATAGCGCTGTTAATTCCATTGGGAATTGTTACAAACATAAGTATGAAGAATAAGCGTCGCAGATTAGAACAAACGACAAAAAGTTAAGATGAATTAAACGGATATATTCTGTGATTGCACAGAATATGTTCGTTTTTTTAACTAATATGAGGTTATTTTTATAAAAAAGGTTAACAAAAAAATAATCTTTTCTCAAAAATACGAAAGTTTTAGAATCAATACCAAAATAATATTTTACTTTAGTAACGAACTAATATTATAATGTAAAGATAAGTATCAACTTGCTAAATAGATGTTCCAATCACATAGGAGGTTTATTATGAAAAACATACAAAAAGTTTTGGTGGCAAACCGAGGGGAAATTGCCATACGTATTCTACGAGCGTGTAATGAATTAAATATTAAAACTGTCGCAGTTTACTCAAAGGAAGATGCAGCTTCATTGCATCGTTTTAAAGCTGATGAGTCATATCTTGTAGGTGAAGATAAAAAACCAATAGATGCATATTTGGACATAGAAGATATCATTAGAGTGGCTAAAGAAGTGGGTGCTGATGCAATACACCCTGGTTACGGATTTTTATCAGAGAACTTAGAATTTGCGAAACGTTGTGAGGAAGAAGGCATCAAGTTTGTCGGACCTAAACCAATTCATTTAGATATGTTTGGTGATAAAATCAAAGCTAAAGAACAAGCTGTATTAGCAGGTATCCCTGTTATTCCAGGTTCAAATGGACCCGTTTCGGATTTAGAAGAAGTAAAAGCTTTCGCTAATGAAGTAGGTTATCCAATTATGGTCAAAGCTGCTCTTGGTGGTGGTGGACGTGGAATGCGTATCGTCAACAATGAGAGTGAAGTTAAAGATGGTTTTGAACGTGCTTCTTCTGAGGCGAAAGCTGCTTTTGGGAATGATGAAGTGTATGTTGAAAAATGTATTATCAATCCAAAACATATCGAAGTTCAAATTTTCGGAGATGATTTCGGAAATATTGTGCATTTATTTGAACGTGATTGTTCGGTACAACGTCGTCACCAAAAAGTTGTTGAAGTAGCGCCTTGTGCAACGCTTAGCGATGAACGTCGTGCGCTTATCTGTGATGCTGCAGTTAAGTTAATGAAAAATGTTGATTATGTAAATGCTGGAACAGTTGAATTTTTAGTTTCTGATGAAGGTTTTTACTTTATCGAAGTTAACCCTCGTGTTCAAGTAGAGCATACAATTACAGAATTAATTACAGGTATTGATATCGTTCAAACACAACTTTATGTTGCAGATGGTATGAATATTTTTGATAAAGAAGTAGGAGTTCCTGCTCAAAAAGATATCCGTATCAATGGTTCTGCTATTCAATGTCGTATTACAACAGAAGACCCATTGAATAACTTTATGCCAGATACAGGTGTTATTAATACATACCGTTCTCCAGGTGGTTTTGGTGTGCGTTTAGATGCAGGTAGTGGTTTCCAAGGAACTAAGATCACACCTTATTACGATTCATTGCTCGTTAAGATTTGTACTTGGGGTATGACGCTTGATCAAGCTGCACGTAAAATGGAACGTAACTTGCGCGAATTCCGTATCCGTGGCGTTAAAACTAACATTTTGTTCTTGAAAAATGTAGTTGAACACCCTAACTTTATTAGCGGTAACTACAATACATCGTTTATTGACTCAACGCCTGAATTATTTGAATTCCCACAATTACGAGATCGTGGTAGCAAAACATTACGCTATATTGGTAATGTAACAGTAAACGGCTTCCCTGGAATTGATCACAAGGAAAAAGAATTATTTGATGCCGTTCGTTATCCGAAAATTGATCTTAGTGTTGCGCCTCCAGCAGGAACAAAACAAATATTGGAACAGGGTGGACCTCAAGCAGTTGTTGATTGGATTAAAGAGCGTAATGAAGTATTACTAACAGATACAACTTTACGTGATGCACATCAATCGTTATTAGCTACTCGTGTGCGTTCTAAAGACATTACAAGCATTGCACCTGCTATGGCTCGTTTATTACCAAACATGTTCTCTTATGAGATGTGGGGTGGGGCAACGTTCGATGTTGCTTATCGTTTCTTAAATGAAGATCCATGGTCACGCTTAGAAACTTTACGTAAACAAGCACCAAATGTATTGTTCCAAATGTTATTACGAGGAGCAAATGCAGTTGGATATATGAATTATCCTGACAATGTCGTGCGTGAATTCGTTAAACAATCAGCTGATTCAGGTATCGATGTTTTCCGTATTTTTGATAGTCTTAACTGGATTCCAAACATGGAAACAGCAATCGAAGCAACAAAAGACGCTAATAAAATTGTAGAAGCAACAATCTGTTATGCAGGTGATATTCTTGATGAAAATCGTCCGAAATACAATATCGATTACTATAAAAACTTAGCGAAAGATCTTGTCTCTGTCGGAGCTGATATTTTAGCTATTAAAGATATGGCTGGTATTTTAAAACCACAAGCTGCTTATCGTTTAATAAGTGAGTTAAAAGATACAGTGGATATTCCAATTCACTTACACACTCATGATTCAAGTGGTAATGGTAACTACACTTATGCAGCTGCAATTAGTGCAGGGGTTGATATTGTCGATGTAGCAACAAGTGCGATGTCTAGTTCAACATCACAACCAAGTATGACAACGTTATACTACGGTCAAGTGAATGGTAGTCGTACACCGAATTTAAACCCAGAAAACTCTCAAGCAATCAACCGTTACTGGGAAGATGTTCGTCGTTATTACACAGACTTTGAAAATGGTCTTAATGCACCGCAAACAGAGATTTATGATCATGAGATGCCAGGTGGACAATACTCTAACTTACAGCAACAATCACGCGCTGTTGGTTTAGGCGATCGTTGGGAAGAAGTTAAGACAATGTACATGAAAGTAAACTTGTTGTTCGGTGACATTATTAAAGTAACACCTTCATCTAAAGTAGTCGGAGATATGGCACTCTTTATGGTGCAAAATGATCTGGATGAAGAAAACATCTATGAAAAAGGTTTAGCAGTTGATTTCCCTGAGTCTGTAATTTCATTCTTTGAAGGTCAATTAGGACAACCTTATCAAGGTTTCCCAGAAAAATTACAATTGGTTATCTTGAAGGACCGTGAAGCAATTACTGTACGACCAGGTACTTTGTTAGAGCCAATCAACTTTGATGATGTGAAAACTGAATTAGCAGGATTAATTGGTTATGAACCATCAGAGCAAGAAATTATTTCTTATGTATTGTATCCAAAAGTATTTGTAGATTACACTAAAATGGTTGAACAATATGGTGATTTAACAAAATTAGATACACCTACATTCTTTAAAGGTATGCGTTTGGGCGAGCAAATTGAAGTTGAAATTCAACGTGGTAAATCATTGAATATTAAACTTAACTCAATTTCACAAGCTATGCCAGATGGTACGCGAGTGTTCTACTTCGAATTAAATGGACAACCACGTGAAGTGACAATTAAAGATAATAACGTTACAAGCACAATAGCAACTCGACGTAAAATTGAGCCTTCAGTACGAGGACATGTTGGTGCAACAATGCCAGGAAGCGTGTTACAAGTACTTGTATCACCAGGTGATAAAGTTGAAAAAGGTCAACCAATCTTGATTACAGAAGCAATGAAGATGGAAACGACAATTCAAGCACCATACGACAGCACAGTGAAACAAGTGTATGTTGTAGCCGGAGACGCAATTGAAACCGCAGATCTATTAGTTGAATTAGATTAAAGCGCAAGTAACTTCAGCCTTTTAACATTGTAATACTGAAAAAATCACTCATTAGACTAAGGAATTAAAACTGTTATAGACTTGTTCAATTCTATATACCTGTTTTAATTTCAAGTCTAGTGAGTTTTTATATTTTTATCTTTTTAGTATTTTAAAGTAACTTAAAATAAAAAAGCCCACACATTCAATTGAATGTGTGGGCTTACTCATATAGAAAAGTAATGCTAATCGTTGTTGTGTTCACGACGGCCACTGCGTAATGCAATAAGTCCGAGGTAACTCAAGATAGCAAAGATAACCGTAATTGTTAAAGAATGAAGTAACGCAATAACAAGGTTAACGTTTGAATCAACACTAGCGATTCCTAGTAATATTTGAACGAAGATGAGTATCACAAGTAGCGCTGAGCATGAACGTAATACCTTAGAGTGGCTATAGTATTTGAAGACGTGCCAAGCGAGCCAAGCAATCCAAATAGCCATTATTAACGCGGCGGCGCGGTGAATCAATTGAACAATCTGTGGTGTTGTTACAGGCATTACAAATTTTCCGTCTTCGAACATAAAGGAGGGTAATGCAAGACTTGCATCCATATGACGAACCAACGCTCCTGTATAAATAGCGATATAAGTGAAAATAATTAGATAGTAAATACTGTAGCGAACTTTTTTATGCATAATAACAGATTTAGCATCAAACTTCATATCAATTTCGAAGATAAATAAACCTAACATGACAATTGAAGCGTAAGAAATAATTGAAATTCCGAAATGAAGCGCCATGATAATTGCATTTTGTCCCCAAACTACTGCCATTGCACCCATGAAAGCTTGCAATATAAGAAAGACAACAGAAGTGATGACAATAATTTTTGTTTCTTTACGATCTTTTACGTATTTCCATGATAAAACTGCTAATAAAATAACAAATATAGAAGCAAGTCCAGTTGAAAGTCTGTGGAAGACCTCAATTAATTTTTCTAATGTTACATCTGTTAAGTTAACTAATTGTCCCTCACATAGTGGCCAAGTTGCACCACAGCCGTCAGCAGATCCCGTTTTTGTTACTAGTGCCCCGCCAAATACTACGACAGTCATTAAGAATATTGTAAGGATAGATAGTACTTTCATAAACTTATTCATTAATATAGAGACCTCTCTTTCATATGTACAATCACTGTTAATTTTACCTTAAAAAGAAGTAAATCCCAATAGTTAAAAAAGTTTATTTGGGTATTTGTGTCTAAAATAAGTCAGAACAATTAGATGGTTTATCGCTTCATAAATGTGTTATATTGATGTAAGAGCTTTATTTTTATATAGGAAAAAATGTAATGTAAGGAGTTTGAATGATGACGGAAAAAACACTAGATACAAACAAAACGACAGCGAAGTTAACAATCAAGGATTTAACAGGTCTCGTTAAAATGGGAATTGTTGATTCAAACACCATCGCTGCCTTTGCAGGTTTATGGTTAGCAATGCATTTTACGAATACACCATTCTTAGAAAACATTACTACAGTAATATTTTTAGTAGTTGGAGTTGCTGCTATAATTGCAGGTGCTGGCTGCTGGAATAATTATTTTGACAGAGATATCGATGGTTTAATGGAGAGAACAAAGGATCGTCCGACGATTACTGGTCGTATTACTCCAAAAACAACATTAGTAGCATTTATTGTCCTGACAATTTTGGGTGAAATATTGCTATTTATGACAACGCCGTTAGCTGGTATATTTGGATTAATTGGTGTGTTCCTTTATAACGTTGTTTATACAATGTGGGCAAAACGTAAATTAGTTTCAAATACGATTATTGGTTCTTTTTCAGGAGCAATGCCACCGTTAATCGGGTGGTTCGCCATTACGCCAACTATTCAACAGCCAGCAATTATGCTTTTCTTGCTAATGTTTTGCTGGCAACCAGCGCACTTTTATGCAATTGCAATCCGTCGTAAAGATGATTATGCAGCAGCGGGAATACCGATGTTACCAGTTGTTAAAGGTGTGGAACGAGGACGTAAGAGTATTTTATTATGGGTTGGTTTCCTAACAGTATTACCATTCTTTATGTTTGATTTTGGGATTGTTTATGTTATTTTAGCAACTGTACTTAATGTAATTTGGATTGTTTTAGGTTTACGCGGCTATAAAACAGCAGAGCCTTATAAATGGGCAACGTTAATGTTTATATACTCGTTAAATTATCTCGTTATTTTATTTGTAGCGATGATGATTATTGCACCTTTTGTATAAAGACGATAAGATGTTAACAGATACTAAATAGTATCTGTTAATTTTTTTTTATAGGAGAGAGATAAACAAATGAAAAGTTTTTTAAAAGTTATTGTATTGTTTTTAATTTTTATGGTAATAGCCTATTCTTCTCCTCTGATTAATCGTGAAGACAGTACTGCTTTGTTTAAAAGTTATGATGCAAAGCAAGGTAATCTTAAAATGAAAGTTGATTCAAAAGAAACGCCTATCAAATATAATGAAGAAAAAAGTATTGCACAATATATTGGTAAACCCTTTTCTTTAATTGAAAAAAAATATGGTAAGCCTAATAGAATGTATGCAACACCCTATGAATATGATAATTATGTTTATAATAAGGGCCAAGAAGGGTACTTGATAGTTGGTGTAAAGGCGGATAAAGTCGTTCGTTTTTATGTCGCCGGTAATGAAATACCTGTGAGCCCGTTTACTATTGATATGCCGTCTGACCAAGTGATTAATCGTTTTGATTTACAGACTGAAATTATGGTGGAGTCTCCAATCGGGAAATACCAATTAAGTTTGGCAGAAGATGATCTCTATTCAAGACCACTATTGAAAGTATCAAAAGGAATATATGCACAATTGACAATGGATGCGACAACTCATAAATTATTCAGTGTTTCTTTCATGGATAGTGAAACGCTAGTAAAGATGCGTCCGTATGAATCGGTTTATGATGGTGATATTTATGAACCACCTAAATTTTCCGATAAGCAATGGGTTAATATGAACCGTGGTATGAGTTTAGATGTTGAAGAGCTAACCAACCTTTATCGAGAAAAGGAAGGCTTGAATCCGCTTAAGCTAGACAAAAATTTAACAACAGAAGCGGAACTGCATAGTAAAGATATGTATGAAAATGAATTTTTCAATCACGAATCACCAAATCGTGGTGATTTAACAACAAGATTAGCGCATTTAAATAAAAATAACGTTGATGAGCAAGAAAATTTAGCGGCGAATTATGTTGATGGTATTGCTACTTTTGGTGCTTGGTTGAATTCACCCAATCATTTACAGAAAATACGAACTGAAAAAGCAAATATTATGGGTGTAGGTGGCTATCGTTTCTACTTAACACAGATTATTGTAGAAGAAGAACAAGAGTGACAGACTTGTGGGAAAGAAGTATAATTAGTAAGTATAAACAACAAAAGAAAGGATGAATAAAATGTTTGCAACTTATCAAAGTATTGAAGTGCTTGATTTAGCTGACGAGTTATCTGAAATGATTAATCAATCAGAAGCAATGGCTGATTATCACTCTGCAAAACGAGCGACTTTTGAAAATAAAGATACACAAGAAAAAATCAAAAAATTTGCAGCAATGAAAGAACGTTTTGATGAGGTTCAACGTTTTGGGCGTTATCATCCAGATTATAAAGAGACAAATCGAGAAACGCGTCGTTTAAAGCGTGAATTAGATATGGATGAAGTTATTATTACCTATCGTCAGGCTGAAATGCAAGTCCAGTCATTGCTTGATCAAGTGGGTATTATGATTGGTGAAAGTGTGTCCGAACAAGTCAAAGTACCTGTTGGTAATCCTTTTTTTGAAGGTAAGCGTCGTCATGGTGGCGGTTGTAGTACAGGTGGCGGCTGTGGCTGCTCAACAGGATAAGGAGGAAATAGTTATGTCATTTACACCAATAGAACGACAAGGAATTGTTGTCTGGGGACATCATTTTAAGCAATTAAAAACGCTACGACGTTATGGTCATTTACAATATACCTCACGTCGACTCAAGTATGGTGTTTTTTATTGTAATGTAGCAGATGTTGAAAGTACAATTGCTAAATTAGAAACATTGAATTGGGTAAAGAAAATTGAAGTGTCAGAAAGACCAAATATAAAAACAACATACACAACAGTAGAGGACCCTAATCTTGAATTAGAATACCATTCACTGTAACAGGTGTGTGCTTTAAAGGAGCGGAAAGATGAGAGTTGTAGCGGGATCTGTAAGAAATCATCAATTAAAGGCAGTGCCAGGAGATAAAACACGTCCAACGACGGATAAAATTAAAGAATCGATGTTTAATATCATTGGTCCTTATTTTGATGGTGGAAAAGCGTTGGATTTATTTGCTGGTAGTGGTGGATTAGGTATTGAAGCTTTGAGTCGTGGGATTGAAGAAACTGTTTTTGTAGATCAGGCAGCACCGGCGATTAAAATTATTCAAGAAAACATAGCAAAGTGTCACTTGGAAGAACGCGCGATTGTTAAAAAAGGTGAAGCATTACAAACGTTAAAACAATTGGGTGCGTCAGGTGAATCTTATCAATTGATTTTTTTGGATCCGCCCTATAACTTTCATGAAATGGATGCACTTTTAATTAAAATTGAAGAATTGAAGATGGTTACAACTTCTTCAATCATTATAGTAGAGCATGAAAAAACGTACGAACTAGAGGATACTATTGGTGGATTTAAGCGTTTTAAACAAGCGCTTTACGGCATTACAAGCCTAAGCTTTTATGAATTAGGAGAGTGATTTATATGAAAACGGCTGTTTATGCAGGTACGTTTGATCCTTTGACCAAAGGACATTTAGATATTATTCAAAGAGCAGGAAAACTATTTGATCGTGTTATCGTGGTGGCGATGGTTAATTCAAGCAAATCAACTTTGTTTACACTGGAGGAACGCCTCTTGCATTTACGTGATAGTGTAGCAGGTTTAACTAATGTTGTGGTTGATCATTCAGATAAATTAGCGGTTGATTATGCACGTTCCGTTAATGCGACCACTTTTGTAAGAGGAATTCGTAATGAAGTTGACTATCGTTATGAATGGCCAGTAGCAACAATGAACGCGGATTTAGAACCTGAAATAGATACTGTTTTTATACTTGCACGTCCTAAAAATGAAGTGATTAGTTCTTCAATCGTCAAAGAGATTGCTCTTTATGGGCAAGCTGTTGATAGTTATGTTCCGGCAATAGTTGCGGAGGCATTACAAAATAAATTTAAGAAGGTAACTGAATGAATAAAATACTGAAGCGACTCCTGTTAGTTATTATTGTATTAGCTGTTTTAGCGGTAATACTAATCCCACTGCCTTACTATATTACCAAACCAGGTACGACTGAAAAGTTAGGTGAATTAGTTAAAGTTGAAGGGAAAGCTGATAATAAAAACGGCAGTTTTAGTTTGACGACCATTGGATTACAACATGCTACGGCATTAACATTAACGATTGCTAAATTTTCAAAATATCAAGAAATTGATAAAGAAAGCGAAATTCGCACAGAAGGTGAAACAGAAGCACAATTTAATGTAAGACAAATGTATTATATGAATAGTGCTAAAAACAATGCAATTGAAGCGGCATTCACCAAAGCGAACAAGCCCTTTAAATCAGAATATAATGGTATTTTTGTTTTATCTATGACTGAAAACAGTGATGCACGTCGCTTTTTAAAAGAAGGTGATACGATTCATGCTGTAGATGGTAAAAAATTTAAAACATCTGAAGAATTTGTTAAATACGTTGGCACGAAAAAAATCGGAGAAAAAATTAACATTACCTATACAAAAGCAAATGAATCGAAAGAACGAACTGATAAAGTAAAAATGGTTGATATCGATAAAAAAGGACGTGCCGGAATCGGTATTACTTTAGTCGACGATAAAAATGTGCAAACAACTCCGAAAGTAACTGTGAAGACAGATAAAATTGGCGGCCCTTCAGCTGGTTTTATGTTCTCATTAGAAATTTTAAGCGATTTAACACGCGAAGATTTGACACGTGGTTATGATATTGCAGGAACTGGAACAATCGAACCTGATGGAACAATTGGACGTATTGGTGGTATTGAAGAGAAAATTGTAACGGCTCATAAAGCGGGAAAAGATTATTTCTTAGCACCGGATGATACGATTACCAAAGAAATGAAAAAAGCTAAACCAGGTATTAAAACTAATTATGCAGATGCGGTGAAAGTTGCGAAAGATTTAGGGACAGATATGAAAATTATACCTGTTAAAACGCTAGATCAAGCAGTTGAAGTATTACGTGAATTACCACAAAAAAATAAATAAGCGAAGACCACGTTAGGATTTAAACACTAATGTGGTCTTTTTTTGTTCGTATAGTTAATTTTGAAAATATCTTTATTTTTATACTCTGATCACTCCATTTGTATAATCGTTATCATCGAGTTTATTAAAGGGAAGTTGATAGAGCATCGTGGCGCGTTCATCAAGGTTGGTAATACCTGCGGGTGCTTTTGAAAAAGTTGAAATAAGCGGATAGCGCAAGACTTTTTTATAATGTCCCAAATAGGCTTGTCCTTTTTTAGTCATTCCTAATACGTGGTGGTAAGGGTGTTGTTGATGATAGCTAAACTCATCTTCAGTCAGTTGTATAAGAATACTTAAAGCCATACGTTGGATGCGATTTGTCGTATAACGTTTAGTTTTCACTTGGGACAACCATTCAGCGAAACTAGAGGCTTTTTTTGCACATGCAATCAAGCGGTATTCAATTCCTTCAACGATATTATGTAGCTTGGCGATGTTCTCGGGTGATTGTATACAGAGTTGATAATGCAGTAGTGGCCAGTAATCTTCCCAAGAATGTAAGTCAGTACCCTCAAGCAGTGTTTGGGTGCTGAGAGGTATATAAGAATCGCTTTTTTCACCACGAAGTAAAAGCTGACGTATGGCTGTTCCACTTGCGAAACTTTCGTCAGTGGCTGTGGCATCATTATGATTGGCACCAATCCTGTTGAGGGGTAATAACTCCATCGGGTTCTCACCGATATGATTAGCTAATGCGTAATGAAACCCAAGTAGAATGTTTGGTTGGCGCAAATCGAAAGTTGGCCAGCGTGAGGCGGTTAGTTCTTCCCATGTCTGCGTCACTGCAATGCCATAAGGGATGTTATCCTCGAGCTTCTTTTTGATGATTAAGTTGAAACTGTCCTCATTTTGATGATAAAAGGCAGCTAATTCGTCGTAAGGGAGCGCTTCGCCTTTTTCTGTCCCAAAGCATAG